>JAHWLC010000157.1 GCA_019347585.1 Actinomycetota bacterium
CGTCGACGGTGCTCGCCCCCTCCTCGACCACCCCATCTGTCGGGATGCGCTCGCCCGGCCTGACCAGCATCAGGTCGCCAGGGAAGATCTGGTCGATGTCCACACGGCGCTCGGTCCCGTCGACGAGCATCGTCGCCTCCCCCGCACCCAGCTCGAGGAGGGAATGGACTGCGTTCGAGGCCTTGCCCTTGGCTCTTGCCTCGAACATCTTGCCCAGGGTGATCAGGGTGATGATCATCCCTGCCGTCTCGAAGAAGACTTCTCCGTGTGTGGGCAGGACTGCCAGTGAGTACAGGTAGGCGGCCAGAGAGCCCAGGGATATGAGCGTGTCCATGTTGGCGCTGAGGTTGCGCGCCTGCTTCCACGCTCGCTGGTGGTATTGCCACCCCGGCCAGAGCACGACCGGTGTCACCAGCAGACCCTGGGCCAACGAGTTCCACAGCTCGTGCGGCCCGAACAGGTGCAGCAGCATCGCTGGTGTGGTGAAGAGTGCCGCGATCAGGAAGCGCCGGCGCTGCACCCGCTCTTCCTCCGAGTACATGTCGACCACGTCCCGACGCTCGCCGGCGGGATCGCGCGGGGTCAGGCCGTAACCGATGTTGCCCACGGCTTCGATGAGGCTCTGCTCGTCGACGGAGGGATCGACTCGCACTGCAGCGCTGGCCCCGGCGAGGTTCACGGAGGCGCTCTCCACCCCTTCCTGGCGGGAGAGGACTCGCTCCACCCGGATCGCGCAGGTGGCGCAAGTCATACCGCCGACGTCGAACAGGACCGTTTCCGACTCGCCGCCCCGGACGGTCGGGGACTCAACCGAAGACCGCGTAGCCCTGCTCCTCGATGGTGCCCTTGATCTGGTCCAGACCGACCTCGGTCTCGTCGAAGTTGACATCGAGGGTGGCGTCGGGGACCGACACCTCCACCGACTCCACACCGCTCATGGCGCCTACGGCGCCCTCGAGACTGGTCTTGCAGTTGTCACAGTGGACTTCTGGCACTTGAAGGACGAGTCGTCTCATGATGCGTCCAGTCTATGGGTGGCCGGGCAAAAACGGAGAGCCCCGGTCGTAACCGGGGCTCTCCCGTTGTCTGGCAGGGGACGGGGAGGGGGAGAGGACCTGTCCCCACCAGAGACCGTCAGGTTTCGTTCAAGATCTTGCCCCGCACCCGCGGGAAGCGAATCGGTGCGTGGACGTGACAGAACTCTGCCTTGTTGTACTGAGAAAGCTTGGTCTCACAGCCCTTTTCCGAGCAGACCCGGCCCGACTCGAAACGCTTCGAGGGGCGGGTGACGCCCTTGATGGCTGCTCCTCTTACTGTGTCACTCATATTCACGGCCCTCCTGGCCCTGAGCCATCCGAGGGGGTTGTTGTCATGGCTGTCGAATAGCCACATACCCCACCGGCCTGGCCCTCAATCCTCGATATTGCACGCCAATAGTGCAAACCGGCTGGTTAATCCTGGCTAAAGGATGGGACGAATCAGGAGCTCAGTCGGTTCCCGATATCCCCAGCTTTTTGAGAAACGCCTTGTTGTCCGGTTCTCTTCCCAAAAATCGGCGAAGCAGTTCGTCACCGTCGAGCGATCCACCCTTCTCCAGGATCTCCCGGCGATACGCCATCCCCACCTCGGGATTGGTGACGCCTTCCTCCTCGAATCGGGAGAACATGTCGTCTCCGAAGGCCTCGGCCCACATGTAGCCGTAATAGCTGGCGTCGTAGCCCCCCATGAGGTGGCCGAAGGAGGCCAGGGGAAAGGTCCCGTCGTGGATGGGGAGCAGAGATATCTCCACCCCCTTGGCGTAGATCTCGTCGAGGTCGGGATCGGGACCACCGTGCATCTGCTGATCCCACCACCCGAATTGCATCTGGCGGAGCTGCCACATGGCCTTGTTCAGCTTCCGTGCCGCCACCAGCTGGGAGACGAGCTCCTCTGGAATCGGGTCTCCGGTCTCGTAATGGCGGGCGAAGCGGCGCAACACGTCTGCCCTCCAGGTCCAATGCTGCATGATCTGTGACGGGGCTTCGACGAAGTCCCTCTCGGTATTGGTGCCCGAGAAGCGCGCCAGCTCGGTCCTCCCCAGGTTCTGATGAAGGACGTGGCCGAACTCGTGGAACAGCGTCTCCACCTCCGAGTGCTGGAGCAGGGAAGGCGCTTTGGCGGTGGGCTTGGTGAAGTTGGCCACCATGGCGCACACCGGAGTCTGATAGCTCCCGTCCTCGAGCCGCCTCCCCGGGATCAGAGGGAACTCGGCGGCGTGGCCGTACTTGCCCTCCCGGGGGAACAGGTCGAGATAGAAGCGGCCCAGCTCCTCGCCGGTGTCGGCGTCCTCGATGGCGAACAGCTGGACGTCGGGGTGCCAGGTGTCGAAATCCTCGATCTCCGCGAAGCCGATCCCGAACATCTCGGAGGTCAGGTCGAACATCCCCTCCAGAACCTGCCCGAGCGGGAAGTACTTGGCCACCTCGAAGTTGTCGACGCCGTAGTCGTTCTTGCGCTGCTGGGTGTCGTAATAGGCCCAGTCCCACACCTGGACGGCGTCCTGGCCGGTGTCTTCCTCGAGCAGGCTGGCGACCGCCGCCACCTCCTCCTTGCCCTTCTCGGTGAGCGGAGCCTCCAGCTCCTGATAGAACGAAGCCACTCGCTGCGGGGTCTTGGCCATTCGCTCCTCGAGCCGGTGCTCCGCCCAGCTCTCCCTGCCGAAGGCCTCGGCGATCTCCTGGCGCAGCCGGATCGCCTCTTCGAGGATCTTGCGATTCTCCTCGATGGCGACGGTGTTGAACTTGAACCGCAGCTCCTCGCGGAGATCGCGACGCTTGGCGTTCTCTTGGAACGGGATGAGGTGGGGGTATTCGATGGTGACCTTGAGCTTTCCGGTCTCCTCGTCGATCTCCAGCGACTCGATGAAGCTCTCGGGCAGCCCTTCGAGATCCTCGCGGGTAGCCAGGATCCAGGCCTCCCACTCGTCGATATTCTGCTGGAAACGGACTCCGAGCTCGACCAGACGCTCGGTCTTGGCCTTGACCTCGGCCCTGGTCTCCGGGCCGAGCCCATGACCCGCCCGACGCAGGTCGCGCAGAGTGAACTCGAGGAACCGCGCCTTTTCCCCTTCGAGCGAGTCGGCGTCGGCGGTTGAGGCGTACTCCTGAACGGCCCGGTTCAGATCGTCGCGGAAGACGATCTCCACGCCGAATTTCTCCAGCTTCTCTTCGGAGTCCTTGCCCGCCGAGCGCACCTCCTTGTCGGGATGCACGTACCCCATGAAGGCGAAATCGGCGAAGGCGTGACTGAGCACGTCGGCGATCCGATCCAGTGGCCGCATCGTGTTCTCGAAGGTGCGTTCCTCTTGATCGACGAGCTTCTCGAGGATGCCCTCCGCTGCGGCGATGGCCCGACCGGTCCCCTCCTCGATTTGGTCCGCGGTGATCGTCGAATAGTGCTCCATGAGGACCGCACAGGGTACCGGGTCCCCGGGTGGTCCCTAAGTTGGGGGGCGTGTGGTCGCTCTCGCCTGACCGGCATCATCTCAACCACGGATCATGGGGTGCGGTGCCCGTGCCCATCCAGGAGAAACAGACGGAGTGGCGGCGCCGGTGGGAGGCCGGAACCACGGCTTTCATCCTCGAGGAGTACCCGGAGGCCCTCGAGGCGTCACGGAGGGCTCTCGCCGGGTTCCTCTCCGCCTCGGTCGGCGGCCTCGCGTTCACCCGCAACGCCACCAGCGGGGTGGCCTCGGTGG
>JAHWLC010000158.1 GCA_019347585.1 Actinomycetota bacterium
TAGACGCCGAGGTCGGGGTGCAGCTGGTGGGTGTTCCCGTCGAGGATGAGCGATCCTGTCCCGGAGACCACATAGGCCACCTCATCAAGGTCCTCGTTGCGACGTTGCGAGGAGGCCCCCGTGGAGAAGGTGAGCACGCTCTGCACGAGACGCTCTGCTCCCACCGAGCCGTCGATGGTCGTCCTGATCGAGACCGCGTCATCGGCCTCGCTCACGGGTCTCACCTCGCTCACATGAGTGACGTAGCCGGGCATCACCTATCCGTTCCGACCCAGGGGTTGCCCGGCGATTGTGCCATGGATCGGAAATCCCCGTGGCTTCTCGTCTCAGGTGGGCCTACAAACCTCCGGTAGTTAGGCCCATATACGGGCCTAACTACCGGAGGTTCTGCGTTCAGTCCCCTCGCCGGTCAGGATCTCGGCCAGCTTGGCGGCGTTGATGTTGCCCCCGGAGACGATGCAGACCACCTTGCCGTGCCCGGCCCCGCCCTTGACCGCGGCCGCGACCGACGCCGCACCCGCCCCCTCGGCGACCACGTGGTTGCGCATGACGAGGGCATGGACTGCTCCCTCCACCTCCTCCAGCGACGACACCAGCGATCCGGCGAGAAGTTCGCTGACCAGGGGCCACATCTCGTCGAGGACCCGGCCCGAGCCGATTCCGTCCACGAAGGAGGGGGTGTATTCGATCTCGGTCGGCCCCCCTGCTGTGAAAGCCGCGTCGAGCGCCGCCGAGGTGGCCACTTCCGCCCCGTAGACGGGGACGTCCGGCTTGAGATGTCGCAGGGCCGAGGCGATCCCCGAGCTGAGACCGCCACCGCCGTAGGGGACCACCACCGCGTCGAGGTCGGGAAGGTCCTCGACCAGCTCCAGCCCGATGGTGCCGTTGCCGGCGATCACCGCCGGGTCGCTGACCGGATGGACGAAAACCCCGTTCTGGCCCTCGTGCTGGTGGGTGACGATGATCTGCCACCACTCCTCGAATGTGACCTTGACGATGGAGGCGCCGAGACGCTCGAGCGCCTCCAGCTTGGCCTCGGGGGCATGATCGGGCACCACTACCGAGCAGCGGACTCCGAGGCGCGCCGCATTCCACGCCACCCCCTGGGCCATGTTGCCCGCACTCGCCGTCCACACCCCGGCCTGAAGGGCCTCCTCGCCGGCGACGGCCATGGCGTTGGCCGCCCCCCGGATCTTGAAAGCGCCGATCGGCTGGAGATTCTCCAGCTTCAGATAGATCTCCACCGGGCCGTTGTCCATGTTGAACCGGATCAGCGGGGTCCTGAGCGCCAGGCCTCGAAGACGCTCGGCGGCGGCCTCGATCTCGGCGAGGGGGATCGGTTCAGCCATGCCGCATGCCTCCGAACTGGACGCGGAGCCCCTTCCCCGACTCCAACGCGTTGCGGTAGACGAGATCGCCGGCGGCGATGTCCTCCACGGCGAGGCCCAGGGAGACGAAGGTGGTGATCTCGTCATCGGACTCTCGGCCCGGGTGGGTGTCGGCAATGATCTCGCCGATCTCGGCGACGATGTCGTCCTCGCCGACCGCCCCCTCGGCCTGCGCCAGCAGGAAATCTCCGGACTCGTTGAGCGTCGACTCCCGTCTGTCGACGAATATGCGGGACCGGGCCATGGCGTGGGAGTCCAGCTCGCGGGCGAAGGGCACGCTCGAGCCCACCGCGTTGATGTGCATCCCCGGCTCGAGCAGCGACCCGGGGAGTATCGGGTCGGGCGACGCGGTGGTGGTGCACACGATGTCGGCCCCGGCCACGGCCTCGGCCAGCGAGCCCACGGCGCGGACCGCAGCGCCGTCGGCTCCGGCGTCGGCGAGACCGGCTGCCCGCTCCGGGCTGCGGCTCCACACCCGGATCTCGCTGATCGGCCTCACCAAGGGGATGGCCCGGACGTGGCTGTGACCCTGTACCCCCGCGCCGAGCACGGCGAGGACCGAGGAGCCCGCGCGGGCGAGCAAGTCGGTGGCCACCGCCGAGGCCGCCGCGGTGCGGGTGGCGGTGATCTCGGTGGCGTCGATGACCGCCTTGAGCCGGCCGTTGCTCGCGTCGAACAGCATCACCGTCCCCTGATGCGAGTCGTACTCGGTGCCGGCGTTGCCCGGGAATACGGTGACCGTCTTGATGCCCACCGTCTCGATCGAGCCCAGGTAGCCGGGCATCATCCCCAGGGCGCCCACCTTCTCCGGCAGCCACATGACCGGCCGCAGCGGCTGGATGCCCTCGCCGCGGGCCAGGTCGGCCAGCGCCCGGCGGACCGCCTCGATGCACTCGGCCATGGGGAGCAGGCCGGGAACCTCCTCCTGGCCGATGAACAGCGTCTCCACTAGCCGTCGTCTCCGTCGAAGATGCCGCCGATCTCCTCCCACTCCGAGTCGGTGAGCTGGAGGGCAAGCGCCTCCTCGACGGGATCGAAGTGGGAGGGGCGGCGCGGGCCCACGATCGAGGAGGTGACGTCGGGGTGGTTGTGGAGCCAGCCCAGGGCGAGCCCCGCCATGCTCACCTCCGCCTCGGCGGCGACCGCGGCGAGACGGTCGAGACGGGTGAAGGTGTCCTCGTTCCAGTGCTCGAGATATGGCTCGGGCCGCTTGGTCATCCGCGATCCCTCCGGGTAGTCCCCGTCGAAGCGGTATTTGCCGGTGAGGAGGCCGCCGCAGAGCGGGCTGAAGTTGGTGAACCCGAGCCCCTGGTCGCGGCACAGCTCGAGCATCTCGGCCTGCTCCTTTTGGTCGATGAGATTGAACGAGTTTTGGATCCACTCGAAGCGGTGGCCGCCGGTGACATCGCTGATCCAGAGCGACTTGGTCATCAGCCAGGCGGGGAAGTTCGACGCCCCGATGTAGCGGACCTTGCCCGCCACCAGCAACGAGTCGAGGGCGTCCAGCGTCTCCTCGAGCGGCGTGGTGGGGTCGGGCTCGTGGACCAGGTACATGTCGAGGTGGTCCACTCCGAGCCTGCTCAGGCTGGCGTCGATCTGCTCCAGGATGTGACGCCGCGACAGCCCCCGCTGGTTGGGCCCCGGGCCCACCGGATTGGCCACCTTGGAGCTGATGAGGAGATTGTCCCGGACCGCGGGGTCCTTGGCGGCCAGCCACTTGCCGATGGTGGCCTCGCTGCGCCCCCCGCCGTAGGCGTTGGCGGTGTCCAGGTAGTTGATGCCGAGTTCGACGGCGCGGTCGAGGAGGGCGAAGGCTTCCTCCTCGGACTCACCCTGTCCGAAGAACTCCGGGGCGCTGCCGATCCCCCCGAAGTTCCCGCATCCCATCCCGAACGCTGAGATGCGCAGCCCGGTCCGCCCCAAGTTCCGATACTCCACTCGATCCTCTCTGCGCTGGGGAGCAACCCTAGAGGTGGGTGGTAGCGCGAACCTCCGGTAGTTAGGCCCATATATGGGACGAACTGCCTCGAGAATCGAGGGGGTTCCAGCGCCCCGGGTGATCAGGCATGGTGATGGGGTGTCGACGACTCGAGAGGTCATCGCCTACGCGAAACGTCACGGCGGGGTCATCAGCACCAAGGAAGCCGTCGAACTCGGGATGCCGAGCTCTACGTTGGCGCGTCGAATCTCCGACGGGATCTTCGTCCGGTTGAGCAGAGGTGTTCTCGCCTTACCGGGCACCTCGACCCGACCCGACGTGATGATGCGGGCAGCGGGTCGACTGCTCGGTGCGGTTGTCTCCCACCAGTCAGCAGCACGGATCCACGGAAT
>JAHWLC010000159.1 GCA_019347585.1 Actinomycetota bacterium
GGTAGCGTCGGGCGTCTTGTCCACCGTCTTCGAGATCAGCGATCGGTACGTGGCGGCGCTGTGCCAGCTCAACCCGACGCTGGCCACATCGCTGGGTGTCCCCGGCCACGACCATCGTTGGGGCGATCACGGCATGGGCGGGCTCGAGGCCAACCACGAGTTGCGACGCAGCTTCCGCGCCGATCTCGAGCCCCATCTGGACGCGGCCGATCCTCGCGACCGGCTGGCGGCGCGGGTCGCCGCCCGCTCGATCGGCGAGTCGTTGGAGTCACACGAGGCAGGGGACCACTTCCGCGACCTGAGACATCTCGGCTCACCTTTCCACCGCATCAGGCAGATCTTCGACATAATGCCCACGGAGACCTCCGGGCATTGGTCGAACATCGTGAGCCGCCTCGAGACGATCGATCAGCCCTTCGGTGGCTACCTGGACCGGCTGATCGAAGGGATCGAGCGCGGGATCACCGTGGCCCGGCGGCAGGTGCTCTCCATCATCGACCAAGCGGAGAAGCTGGCGGCAGAGGGTTCGGCCTTCGAGTCCCTCCTGGCCAAGGGGGAGGCGACGGGACACCTCGACGAGAGGCTCGAGGAAGCCATCGTCCACGCCCGAGCCGCCGCCGGCAAGTTCGGGGAAGGCCTGAGGGAGTCCTACCTCCCCCACGCCAGAGACGACGACGCGGCCGGAGAAGAGGTGTACCGGCGAATGGCGGATCGGATGGTGGGGATGGAGGTGGACCCCGAGGATGCCTATCTCTGGGGATGGGAGGAGTTCCACCGGATTCACCAGGCGATGTCCGAGGTCGGCGAGGAGATCGTCCCCGGAGCCCGCTTCGACGAAGTGAAGGAGCATCTGGAGACCCACCCCGACGGCCTCGCCCACTCCACCGACGAGCTCGTGGAGACGGTCGACCGCATCCTCACCGAAGCGGTGGAGAGTCTTGCCGGCAGGCACTTCGAGGTGCCCGAGGCGATCCGGCCGCTCACCGTCAACATCGCACCTCCGGGTGGGCCCCTCGGCGTGTACTACCTGCGCCCCTCGGAGGACTTCTCCCGCCCCGGGGGCGTCTGGTACTCCCTCGGGGACCAGGCCGAGTTTCCCCTCTACCAGCACGTTTCCACCGCATACCACGAGGGCTTTCCCGGCCATCACCTCCAGATCGCCACCGCGATGTATCGCCGGGAGGATTTGAGCCGGGTGCAGCGCAGCCTCATCTTCTATCCGGGGTACTCGGAGGGGTGGGCCATGTACGCCGAGGTGCTCATGGGCGAGCTCGGCTATCTCGACGATCCCAGGTACCAGTTCGGGATGCTCGCCAAGCAGATGTACCGGGCCTCCCGCATCGTCGTGGACATCGGGCTCCACCTCGAGAAGCCGATCGCATCGAGCTCCCCCGTCGAACCCGGCGAACCGTGGACAATCGATAACGCCACCCGATTCATGGAGATGTACGGGTTCCGCACCCCGGCCCAGGCCGAGGCGGAGGTCCTCCGCTACCTGGGATGGCCGGGCCAGGCCATCGCCTACAAGCTGGGGGAGCGGGAGATCCTCTCGATCCGCGAGGAGGCGAAGAGCAGGCGCGGCGCCGAATTCGAGCTGAAGGACTTCCACGCATCGGTGATCGAGAACGGGCCGATGGGGCTCGACCTATTACGCCAGGTGGTCGTGTCGGGCTAAGCTGATTCGTAGAAACGCTCATCTAGAGCGGCCGAGGGACAGGCCCTGCGACGCCGCGGCAACCGACCGAATGGGAACGGTGCCAATGCCTGGATTCGATGAGTGACCTGAGCTTGCAGCTCGTGGTGCTCTCAAGCGTTTCGCAAGAGACAAAGGAGAACGCCCATGAGTGGCCAAGCAGCATCGTCATCCCCGTCAACTTCCTACATCGACGCCCTGGCCCGCGGTGTGGTCATCTTCGACGGCGCCACCGGCACCAACCTGCAGGCCATCGGTCTCACCCCGGACGACTTCGGGGGGGCAGAGCTGGAGGGCTGCAACGAGTTGCTCAACCTGACCCGCCCCGACGTGGTCAAGGAGCTGCACGAGAGCTTCCTGCGGGTCGGGGTCGACGTCGTGGAGACCAACACGTTCGGAGCGTTCGCCATCCCTCTCGCCGAGTACGGGCTGGAGGACCAGGCGTACGAGATAGCCGCCGCCGGCGCCGCGCTCGCCCGTGAGGCGGTGGACGGGTTCGAGGCCGGGGACGGTCGCCCCCGCTTCGTCGCCGGCTCGCTGGGCCCCGGCACCAAGTTCGCCACCCTCGGGCAAGTCTCCTACTCCGGTCTGGCCGACGCCTACGCGATAGCCGCTGGTGGCTTGCTCGACGGCGGCGTCGACCTCTTCATCATCGAGACCCAATTCGACCTGCTCGGCGCCAAGGCGGCCATCGAGGGGGCGCGGCGGGCCATGAGGGAAGCCGGCAGGGAGGTGCCGATCCAGGTCCAGGTGACCATCGAGCTCACCGGGAGGATGCTCCCCGGGACGGAGATCGGCGCCGCCCTCACCTCCCTGGCCGCGGTCCGCCCCGATGTGATCGGGCTCAACTGCGCCACCGGCCCGTCCGAGATGTGGGAGCCGCTGCGCCACCTCAGCCGGCACTCGCCGGTGCCGGTCTCCGCCATCCCCAACGCGGGGCTCCCCTCCGTGGTCGATGGCGAAATGGTCTACGACCTCTCCCCGTCGGCGCTCGCCGAGCATCTCGGCGAGTTTGTGGCCGAGCTCGGGGTCGGCGTCGTCGGCGGCTGCTGTGGCACCACGCCGGAGCATCTCGCGGCGGTGGTATCGGCGCTGCGCCCCGAGACCCCCAAGCCGCGCAGCCCGCGCCCCGTGGCCGCCGTCTCCTCGATCTACAGCCAGGTGCCTCTCGACCAGGAGACCTCATTCCTCATCGTCGGTGAGCGGGCCAACACCAACGGCTCCAAGGCGTTCCGGGAAGCGCTCCTCGCCGGCGATATCGAAGGGTGCATCGAGGTGGGGCGGTCCCAGATCGCCGAAGGCGCCCATGTCGTCGATCTCTGCGTGGATTACGTGGGGAGGGACGGCGTCGCCGATATGCGACGGGTCGCCTCCGCCTTCGCCACCGATGTCGCCGTCCCCGTCGTCCTCGACTCCACCGAGCCCGAGGTCATGGAGATCGGCCTGGAGCAGCTCGGCGGCCGCAGCATCCTCAACAGTGCCAACCTCGAGGACGGCGACAGCGAAGGCTCCCGCGCCGACGCGGTCTTCTCCCTGGCCCGCAAGTACGGGGCGGCGGTGATCTGCCTGCTCATCGATGAGGAAGGGCAGGCGAGGACGGTCGAGTGGAAGATGAGGGTGGCTCATCGGCTCCACGACCTCGCCGTCGACCGTTACGGCCTGGAGTCGTCCGATCTCATCTTCGATCCCCTCACCTTCCCCCTCAGCACCGGTGACGACGGCTTGCGCCGGGACGGGCTGGCCACACTCGAGGCGATCCGGCGGATCAAGACCGAGCTTCCCGGGGCCCGCACCGTGCTCGGGATCTCCAATGTTTCCTTCGGTCTCAACCCGGCGGCGCGCCGCGTCCTCGTGCAGGAAGGCCTGCAGCACCCGCACCTGGCCGAGGCTCTCGTTTGCGTAGGCCGACGCTTGACCTAGCTTGTCCTGCGCCTGACGCGACAGCGCCCGCACCGACCGGCCGTGGGCAACAAGTGGCAGCACGATGATC
>JAHWLC010000015.1 GCA_019347585.1 Actinomycetota bacterium
GGCATCCTCGCCATCCCGCTCACCTGGTACTCCGGTTGGTCCGATCCCGACATCAGTGCCAACTTGCTGCACCACGGAGTCCCCTACTGCCTGGAGTCGATGAACGTCATCGGGTACGTGAGCGAGCAAATGCCCGACATCACGACCATCGCCATCGCCTCCAACCCCGGCGACTACGGGCTCGACTCGCATTTCGGTGCCGTTCTCGCCGCCGAGGCGTTGGGGCTCGAGGTGGTGTTCGAGGCTGAAGGCGCCATCAACGCCGCCGACGAGGCGACGCTGACCGAAGTCGCCAACGGCATCGCCGACTCCGGCGCAGACATGGCCTACGTCACCACCAGCCCGGGAGCGTTCTCCAGCATCTTCGGCCAGGCCTTGGCGGCCGGCTACCAGGGTGTCTGGTCGGGTGCGGGTCCGAGCTACAACCCGGCGTTCATCGCCCCCGACTCGCCGATCAGGGACGCGATCGCGGCCCAGACGTTCTGGTCGTCCTACTACGGCCTGTGGGGCCAGGACACTCCCGGTGTCCAGGAGGCTACTCAGCTGCTCATGGACAGCGGCAGGGTCGAACAGCCGATCTCGGCTTACTTCGAAGGCATCGTCGAGGCCCAGATCATGCATGCCGCCCTGGAGGCGGCCTACGACGCCGGTGACATGACCCAGGCAGGAGTCTTGGCCGCGGCCAAGAGCCTGGAGAACGTGTCGCTCGACGGGTTGGCTCCCGACGAGACCTATGTGGGATCTGCTGATGAGCAGGTCCAGCGCAGTTCGGCTGCCATCTGGAGGCCCGATCCCGAGGCCCTAGCTTCGGGTGAGAGCGCAGGCGAGGAGATACTCGAGACGAACTACACCGCGGATATAACCGCCGGCTACGAGTTCAACGAGGCCTGCTACCAGTTCGGCTCCTAGCCGGATCGCGAACGAGTGTGTCAGCCGTGGCCGCAACCCGGCCACGGCTGATCACCCGCCATGTGTGAATGCTCTCGGTAGAGAATCTCGAGGTCGTCTACAACGACGTGATCCTGGTCCTGCGCGGGATCTCACTCGAGGTGGGAGGGGGCAGGATCGTGGCTCTGCTCGGCGCCAACGGAGCGGGGAAGACGACCACTCTGCGCGCCATCACCGGGTTGCTCGACATCCACGAGGGTGAGATCACCAAGGGAGAGATCCGGCTCGACGGAGAAGACGTCACCCATATCGATCCTTCGAAGAGGGTGGTCAAGGGCATCTCGCAGGTCATGGAGGGACGCCGGGTCTTCGCCGAGCTGACCGTGGAGGAGAACCTGCGAGCCGGTGCCTATGTCAACCGCGACACGGACCAGGTGAAAGAGGCCCACGATCGGGTGATGAACCTCTTCCCCCAGCTCGCCGAGCGGAAGAACTCCACCGCCGGGTACCTCTCCGGCGGCGAGCAGCAGATGCTGGCCATCGGGCGGGCGCTCATGCAGGACCCCAAGTTGCTCATCCTCGATGAGCCCTCCCTGGGCCTCGCCCCGCTCCTCGTCCAGGAGGTGCGGGACATCATCGTCGAGATCAATCAGCAGGGGACCTCGGTGCTCCTCATCGAGCAGAATGCCAGCATGGCCCTGTCGATCTCCCATCACGGGTACATCATGGAGACCGGGAAGATGGTGATGGACGGTCCTCCCTCGAAGCTGCTCAAGGACGAGGACGTCAAGGAGTTCTATCTGGGTCTCCACACCACCGGAGAGAAGAAGTCGTTTCGCGACGTCAAGCACTACAAACGTCGCAAGAGGTGGCTGTCATGAGCTCCAAGCTGCTCCAGCGTCGTCGCGACCCCCTTGGGCCGCAGGATTACCAGCACCTCCTCGAGGCCCGCGACATCCATCTCTCCTTCAAAGGCGTCAAGGCCGTCGACGGCGTCTCCTTCCACGTCGACGACGGGGAGCTGTTCGCCATCATCGGCCCCAACGGCGCCGGCAAGACCTCCCTCTTCAACGTCATCAACCAGGTGTACTCACCCCAGAAGGGCGATGTGCTGTGGAAGGGTGAGTCGATCCTGGGGGTGAAGCCCAACGAGACCGCGGAGCGGGGAATCGCCCGCACCTTCCAGAACATCGCCCTCTACCCCCACATGACCGTCCTGGAGAACATCCTCACCGGGCGGCATGTCCGCATGGACACCGGCTGGCTCGCCGGAGCCATCTGGTGGGGGAAGGCGAAGCGGGAGGAGATCGGGAACCGGGAGATCGTGGAGTCGATCATCGACTTCCTCGAGATCGAGCAGTGGCGGAAGTATCCCGTCGGGCTGCTGCCCTACGGGATCCAGAAGAGGGTGGAGCTGGGGCGGGCCCTGGCCATGGATCCCGAGCTGCTGATGCTCGACGAGCCCGTTGCGGGGATGAACCTCGAGGAGACCGAGGACATGGCGCGGTTCATCCTCGACGTCCAGGACGAGCTGGGCATCGCCATCATCCTGGTGGAGCACGACATGGGCCTGGTCATGGACATAGCCGACCGGGTGATGGTGCTCGACTTCGGGAGGCAGATCGCCACCGGCCCTCCGGGGGAGATCCAGGAGAACCTCAACGTGATCAAGGCCTACCTGGGCGAGGAGATGGAGACCGCCTGAGCTTTCTGTGTCAATTCGCGGGGGCTATAGCCGGGTAAATCGACACAGAAGACCTCTATGCCTCCCCGAGCAGCCGCCACGATCCGGGGAGGACCAACCCGGCGATCGCCGCCTTGATCAGGTCGCCGGCGAGGAAGGGGAGAACTCCTTTGGCGAAGGCCTCTCCCGGCCCCCACCCGGTGGCGGCTATCAGCCCGATCACCCCGAACAGGTAGATGAGCGCGGAGCCGAGCAGGAATGCGGCCACCATGGTGGGGAAGGCGCGGTCCTGGCGATGCTCGGCGAGCCGCCCGACGAGGCCGGCGGCAAACACGAACCCGATGAGGTAGCCGCCAGTGGCGCCACGGATCACCTCCATCCCGCCGGATGCCTCGGCGAAAACAGGGGCCCCGACTGCCCCCACGGCAACGTAGAGGAGCTGTCCCGCCGCCCCCAGTCGCCAGCCGAGAGCCGCACCTGTGAGCAGCACGGCGAAGGTCTGGCCAGTGATCGGCACCGGTGTGAACGGGAGCGGGATCCGCACTTGGGCGGCGACGGCGGTGAGGGCGGCGGCGGCGATCACGAGCAGCACCGCCACTCCTCGCGATCGGGCAAACACACGCTGGGTGATGACGGCTGAAGTCATTTCCTCATCTCGTTCGCGGTCTCGCCGGGGCAGATTAGGCATGGGTCGATACGCCGAGCCCGTCGTTACGATCTTCATCGATGAAGCCGACCAGGGGCGCTTCGTGGCCTCTCTACCTGATCGGAGCCCTCCTCGTGTCCGGCGTCCTCTCGGTGGTGGCGTGGAACGTGGAGCTGCCCTATCTCGCCTACTCCTCGGGGCCGGTGGCGGACGCCGCCGACTCGATCGTGGCCGAGGAGGTGGAGGTATACCCGCCGCAGGGCGAGCTGCTCATGCTCACGATCGTGGCCCAGGAGGTGAACATCTTCGAAGCGTTGATCGCCGGGTTGGACCCCGCCATCGACCTGGTTCGCAAGGAGGCGGTGCGCCGACCGGGGGAGACCGACGAGGAGTACCGCAACCGGGTCCTCCAGCAGATGGAGGACTCCAACTTCGTGGCGGTCGCAGTCGCCCTGGAGCATCTCGGCTACGAGCTGGTGCCCTCCGAGGTGGTGATCAACGACCTCGTGCCCGGAGTCCCCGCCGAGGGAGTGCTCGAGTTGGGCGACACCATCGTGGGGGTCGACGGCGTCGAGATCGTGGACATCTCCGAGATCGGTCCCATCGTCGAGGCCCGGGAGCCCGGCGATGTGGTGACGATCAGCGTGATCAGGGATGGCAGCCCGAAGGAGCTGCAGGTGCAGCTGGTGGAACGCGAAGACGAGCCTGGCGTGCCCATGGTGGGGGTGGTGCTCGGCGAGCTGACCCAGCCCCCGTTTCCCCTCGCCATCGAGGAGGGTGATGTAGGCGGGCCCTCGGCGGGGATGATGCACACCCTGGCCATCATCGACACCCTCACCGAGGACGAGCTGACCAAGGGCAACGTGATCGCCGGCACCGGCACGGTCAATCTCGAAGGTCGGGTCGGCCCCATCGGCGGGGTGCGGCAGAAGGTGGTGGCGGCGGAGGCGGCCGGGGCGAGCCACATCCTCGTCCCCAGGGAGAACTACGACACTGCTCTCACGGCACCCAGGGAGAGCATCGAGATCGTGCCGGTGGCATCGATCGAGGAGGCGATGGCCTTCCTCGACGGCCTGGACCCGGCCTGATCGTGTCACAGGGGCCTCCAGTCGGTATCTTGTTACAGGGATGGGACCGGAGATCACCCCTCAGGAGTTGCGAGACGCCGAGCTGAAGACGGTGCTGCGCGGGGTGGAGCGCGCCCAGGTGGAGAGGATCCTGGAGGCCGCCGCCGACAGACTGGAATCGCTCGAAGCGGAGGTGCAGCGGCTCCGCAACCGTCTCGATCAGGCCGATGTCCCCGATCTCGCCGCCGAGTTCGAGGCGGTGGGCACCGAGGTCAGCGGGATCCTCCAGGCGGCGCGTGATGCGGCCAACTCGATGCGGGAGCGCGCCAGCGACGACGCCGCCAGATGGCGGGCCGAGGCCATGGCCGAAGCCGAGGAGAACAGGCGATTGGCCGCAGCCGACGCCGAAGCACTGCGGAGGGACGCCTGGGTCACCGGCACCGAGCTGCTCGACCAGGCCCAGCGTCTGGCCAGGGCGATGCGGGATCAGGCCGAGCGGGACGTCCTCACCATCCAGGGCGAGGCAGAGCGGGAGGCTCACCGACTCACCTCGGGAGCGCGGAGGGAGGCCGAGGACGTGGTGCGCAACGCCACCATGGAGGCGGAGAAGATGATCGTCGACGCCACCCGCCGCCGCGACGACATCATCGCCCAGGCGAACCGCCAAGCTTCCGCCGCCCAGGAGCGGACCCGGGCGCTCGAGCAGCGGCGAGATGAGCTGTTGGAGGAGCTGGAGAATGTGCGCGCCACCCTGACCAGCCTGGAGGGCAGTCTCGAAGACCGTCGGGACCGGTTGGACATGACCCAGGAGCCGAGCTCGGTGAAGGTGGTCCATCCCACCTCGGCTGATGCCTCCAAGGCGGATCGCTGGGCGGCCGGGGAGACGGTGAGGGTGGTCCCTCCCGAGGACAGGCCCCGATTCTCGAGGTCGTCATTCGAAGAGGCAACGGAGCCCGAGGAGCCCGAGGTCATCGAGCCAGAGCCGATTGGTGCCGAGGTCGGCGAAGAGCAGGACGAGCAGGTCGAGGCATTCTTGGAGCCTGAGGTCACCGAAGAGCCAAAGGCTGTCGACGAAGTCGAAACGCTGTTCGCCTCGCTCCGTGATGCAGGTTCGGCTAGAGAGGACGAGGCGGAGGAGTCCGGCGAAGCCGAGGAGGAGGAGCCGCCGGCCGAGGAGCCGGAGGAGTCCCACGACTGGATCGAAGAACGCGACTCCAGGCTGCTTCCCATAACCAACCGCGCCCTGCGAGGCGTGAAGAAGGCGATGACCGAGCTGCAGAACATTGCTCTCGACGGGCTCCGCACCGACACCGGATGGAGGCCGGCGGAGGACCCCATCGCCGATGCGGTCCGGGCCGACCTCATCGCCCTCTGGACCGAGAGCTATGCCGCCGGGCACTCGGTGGCCGAGCTGATGACCGGATCGAAGCTCAAGCGCCCGTCCACCCCCCACGCCGAGGCTCCCGCCGATTTCGCGGCGGCGGTGGGAGATGCGGTGCGGGAGGCGATCCAGGGCTCGGGCCAGGGACAGAAGGAGCGCCAGTCGGCGGCGTCGCGGGTATTCCGGCTGTGGCGGTCTGACGAGGCCGAACGTTGGATGCGGGAAGCGGCGATCGTCGCCTACGAGCAGGGGATCGAGGACTCCCTCTCGGTGGGGGCGTCGCCTGACGGCCGGTAGGCCGCCGGATCGGTTGCGACGACCCCGGTCTTAGACTCCGGCACTGATGTTCACAAGGGTCCCCACCGACTACGGCCAGGACCGACGTCGACCCCTCACCGTCATCCTGGTCATCGCCGCCGCCATCTATCTCCTCCTGACGGCGGCGGGGACCCTATGGACCGACTACCTGTGGTTCGACTCCCTCGGCTATCAGGGAGTGTGGCTCCGCAGTTGGAGCCTCTCCCTGCTCCTGGGCTCGATCGGCATCGGCGTTGCCTTCCTGGTCCTCTGGCTGAGCCTTCGTCTCGTCGACCACTTCTCCCCGCGCTGGGCCCCGTTCGATCTGACCGAGGAAGAGGAGCTCATCGAACGCTTCCGGGAGTGGGTCGAGCCGAGGGTGCGCCAGATCCGGATCCTGGTGACCGGCTCTCTGGCCGTGATCATGGGCCTCGCCGTGGCCACCTGGAGGGACAGCGTCTTCCTGTTCATGGGGAGCCAGACCTTCGGCGCTGCGGACCCGGTGTTCGGTATGGACGTCGGCTTCTACATGTTCCGCCTCCCCCTGTGGGAGACCGCAGTCGACTGGCTGTTCAACCTGCTGGTGCTGGCCACCGTGATCGTGGCCATCGCCCAGTACCTGAACGGGGGGATTCGCTTCGACGGTCGCCGGGTGTCCACTACCCGGGGGGCGAAGATCCACCTCTCGGTGATGTTCGCCCTCATCTCGCTGGTGCGGGCTGCCTCTTACCGGCTCGACATGTACGAGTTGCTCTTCGCCAACAACGCCGAGAAGTTCTTCGGCCCGGGATTCACCGACATCAACGCCCGGCTCCCCGCCCTCAGGCTCCTCCTCCTCATCGCCGTCATCGCAGCCGCCCTGTTCATCGTCAACATCTTCAGGAGGGGGTGGACCCTGGCCGCGGTGTCGGTGGCGGCGTGGGTGGTGGTCGCCATCGCCGCCGGCTCGGTCTACCCGGCGATCATCCAGCGGTTCAACGTGCTCCCCAATCAGCTGCAGAAGGAGACGCCCTTCATCTCCAACAACCTCGAAGCCACCAAGATGGCCTACGGCCTCGACGATATCGAGGTCCGTCCCTTCACGGCCTCCGACGATCTGACCGCCGAGGACATCGAGGAGAACCGTCTCACCATCGACAACCTGAGGATCTGGACGACGGCGGTGCTCCCCAAGACCTATCAGAACTTCCAGGAGCTCGAGCCTTACTACGCCCTGAGCCGGGTCGACACCGATCGCTATCTCGAGGAGGGGGTCCCCAAGCAGGTGATGGTGGCGGTGCGGGAGTTGGAGGAGCAAAACCTACCGGCGACCGACTGGCAGAACACCCGTCTCTTCTACACCCACGGCTACGGGGCGGTGGTCAACCAGGCCAACGTGGTGCAGCCTGACGGCCAGCCGGTGTTCCTGCTCAAGGACGTGCCGCCGGTGGCCTCCGTCGAGACCCTGGAGCTCGAGGAGCCGAGGGTTTACTTCGGGGAGACCTACCAGCCGGGGCGGCCAGTGATCGTCCGCACCGGCTCCAGTCCCCAGGAGATCGACCTGCCCCTCCCCGACGGGGTGCAGTACAACGAATACAGCGGTGACGCCGGGGTCGTGCTCGACAACATCTGGAAGCGGATCGCCTTCGCCTTCCGCTATCGCGACCTCAACCTCCTGATCTCGGGCGAGGTCCGTCCCGACAGCAAGGTGCTGGTGGAGCGGAACATTCGCAGCCGCGTGAACAACGTGACCCCTTTTCTCGAATCGGACGTGGATCCCTACCCGGTGATCATCGACGGTCACATCAAGTGGGTGGTCGACCTCTACAGCCACTCCTCCTACTACCCCTACTCCCAGCCGGTGGACACCGAGGCCTGGATCCGCCTCTCCCGGAGCTCGGGGATCGAGCGGGGCACCAATTACCTGCGTAACTCGGTGAAGGCGGTGGTCGATGCGCACAACGGGGACGTCACCTACTACTTGTTCGATCCCGACGACCCGGTGGCACGAGCCTGGGCGGAAACATATCCCGGGCTGTTCAAGGATGTCTCCACCCTGCCCGCGGGGCTGGAGAACCACCTTCGCTACCCCCAGGACTTGTTCCGTATCCAGAGCAACATCTATCTCACCTACCACGTGAACAGCGAGAACCAGCTGTTCAGCGGGGACGACGCCTGGTCGTTCCCTGCCGATCCGTCAACGATCAGCCGTGACGAGCCCCTCAACGGAGATGTCACCTCGCTGGACGGGGTGGTAACCCAGCCTCTCCGCCAAATCATGCCCTACTACCTGCTCACCGAGCTGCCCAACGAGGACGACCTTTCTTATCTGCTGCTGCAGCCCTTCAACCCGAGGGCAAAGCGCAACATGGTGGGCTTCCTCGTCGCCGACTCGAATCCGGGCCGCTTCGGCCGTCTCATCGACTTCCGCATGCCCCAGGGCGAGCTGGTCGACGGCACCGAGCAGGCCGGCCAGCGGATCGAGCAGGACGCCGAGATCTCCCAACAGCTCAGCCTGTGGCGCGGCGAGGGTTCAGATGTGATCAAGGGCGACCTGCTGGTGGTGCCCATCGAGGATGCGGTGCTCTATGTTCAGCCGATCTTCCTCGAGGAGGCCGGCGGCTCTTTCCCCGAGTTCCGCAGGGTGGCCGTGGTCTATGCCGACCGGGTGGAGTGGGCTGACAGCCTCGACGGGGCGCTTTCCCTGGTGTTCGGTGAGGGAGTCGATCTTCGGGAGGAAGAAGAAGGGCCGCCGCCGGAGACGGTGGGCACCATCGAGGAGTTGGTCACCGACGCCAACGAGGCGTTCCTCCGCGCCAATGACGCCCTGCGCGACGGCGACCTCGCCGCGTACCAGCGCTGGGTGGAGGAGGCGGAGCGGATCCTCGGCCAGATCTCGGAGCTGCTCGACGCCGCGCCCGACGCCGCCGCCCCGCTCCGCGCCTCTTAGCCAGAGAGGGCGGGGATGCCCTAATGTTTGTGACAGTTCTCGCCGTTCTGTGTCGAGCCTCCGCGAGACACAGAGAGGAGTTTTGTGGCCAAAGACGAAGACGAATACATCCGGATGCGGGGCACCGTCACCAAGATGCTCCCCGACTCCACCTTCGAGGTGAAGCTGGAGAGCGGCTTCGAGTTGCTCGCCAAGCCGTCGGGCCGCATGCGGCGGGGCCGGGGGATTCGGGTCCTCCCCGGAGACACCGTCGATGTCGAGGTCTCCACCTACGACCCCACCAGGGGCCGGATCGTCTGGCGCTATCGCTGAATCCGCCAGACGACCGGCATGGTCTGGCGGGCGTCGAGTCTCCTCGGTAGTTATATTCGACTTCTAATGGGTAATAGCGACACTTCGCGGTACCTGCATCTATAGGAGGAGACAGATGGAAGCCCTAGAGAGAGCGTGGGAGAACGTCGTAGAAGTCCTGCCCCAGATCGCCTTGTTCTTGGTGATCCTCATCGTCGGCTGGATCATTGCCAGCGCGGTGGCTCGGCTTCTCGACACCCTGCTGGACAAGATCGGGTTCGACCGCTGGGTCGAACGAGGAGGGATAAAGAGAGCCCTGGCTCGGAGCGAATACGACGCCAGCGACTTGCTGTCGAAGATCGTGTTCTACGGCCTGATCCTGGTGGTGCTGCAGATGGCCTTCGGCGTCTTCGGGGAGAACCCGGTCAGCGACTTGATCGAAGAGGTGGTGGCCTACCTGCCCAAGTTGTTCGTGGCCATCCTCATCATCGTCATCGCCGCCTACGTGGCGGCTGCGGTGCGGGACATCGCCCGGGCGTCGTTGGGCAATCTCGACTACGGCGATCTCCTCGCCAATATCGCCTACTGGGCCATCCTGTTGATCGGCATCTTCGCCGCCCTCGACCAGCTCGAGATCGCGCCGGACATCGTCAACGGCCTGTTCTACTTCCTGCTGGCGGTCGTTGGCGGATCCCTGATCATCGCCCTCGGCGGTGGTGGTATCCAGCCGATGCGGCAGCGCTGGGAGCGCTGGTTGGCCAGGGCCGAGCAGGAGGCTCCCCGCATCGCCCGGGAGGCGGGCTCGGAGGACACCGTGCGTGCCGCTGACTACGACGAGAACATGTAGATCGACTGCATTGAGAGCAAAGAGGCCCGGACTCATGTCCGGGCCTCTTTGTAATAGGAGGGCCGCCGACTGTTCAGACCGGGGGCGAAGCCGCCGCCTTGCCCACCCTCCAGTCGTCTCTTCCCAAGAAGTAGGCGCCCAGTGTGGCCGCCAGAGTGGCGAAGACGACCACCGAAAAGACCGCCAACACCACCTCGAGAACCTTGGTGAAGCCGTCCGGCTGGGCGAGAGGTTCCCCTGTTATCGCCGCTAGGGCAGCGGCATGCAACGCGTCGCCGTAGTGGTCGTAGATGCCGAACTCGTAGAGGAGCTGGCTGCTCCCCAGGATGGTGATCGCCGAGACCATCGCCAGCCATCCCACTCTGCCACCGAGGAGGCGATGAGCGGATCGCGACGATCGCACCGCCGACGAGAGAACGCGGCCGGTGCGCATGATCCTCACCACCCGGATCAGCCTGAAGATCCTGAGGAACGGAAGTATCAGGAAGATGAGCTGCCACCAGTTCTTCTGGAAGAACCTGCTGGTGTCCGGGGCGATGAAGACCCGGGCGACGAACTCGACTAGGAACGCCGCCCACAAGACCCACCCGGCGATGGTCAGTACTTCGCTGAGGGTGCTCTCCGGGTCGGCCATGGTCTCGCCGAACACCACGAGCACGAAGAGAATCGCCAATGCGCTCATCAGCGGAGTCAGCCGATCGAGGAGCTCGTCGGCCCACATCTGTCTGCGCTCCAAGGACGAATCGGTGAGGTGATCGCTCATCGCGGGTGTTCTACCCGCCAGTGGTCATGGGGGAACACCTGGCCCGGGATTCCTTTGTGCATATGGGTCATCAGTTCCTAAACTGAGGTCTCCACCGACGCGGGGTGGAGCAGTCTGGTAGCTCGTCGGGCTCATAACCCGAAGGTCGCGGGTTCAAATCCCGCCCCCGCTACGAACGAAGGCCCTGGTCAGAGAGATCTCTGGCCGGGGTCTTGTCGCGGTTGACGCCGGTCCGTGCTCGCGGCGCTGGCTGGGGGAGCAGCTTATCTTGGAGGTCGGATGGTGCTGTTGAGGGGCGGGGGAGGTGGCCTCGCATTTAGGTGATGAACACATGCGTGGTACGAAAAGTTACGATGATATCTTGAGGGAGTTTCTTGCCGGGCGAGATGCGAGTCTGGGGACGATCCCCAGTCCTTCGATAGGTGATCTTGCGATCATGTTCTGGCGACACCGCGGACAGGAAGAGCAACAGTTGCCGTCCGATGGAGACTTGCTCGATCATCTGGACGCTG
>JAHWLC010000160.1 GCA_019347585.1 Actinomycetota bacterium
GGTCCGCGACCAGTGCTCGGGCGAAGGCGATCAGCTGCCGCTGCCCGGCTGAGAGCTGCCCGCCGCGCTCGCCGACCTGCGTCTCGTAGCCCTGAGGCAGCCGTTGGACGAACACGTCGGCACCAACTGCCTCCGCGGCCGCATAGATAGCCTCATCGCCGGCGTCCGGACGGCCGAAGGCGATGTTCTCACGCACCGTGCCGGAGAAGAGGAACCCCTCCTGCGGGATGACCACGACCCGCCGGCGCAGCGAGGCGAGCGTGGCCCGGCGCAGGTCGACCCCGCCCATCCGCACGACGCCCGCCGTGGGGTCGTAGAGCCGCGCCACGAGCTTGGCCAGGGTCGACTTCCCCGCCCCGGTCGGCCCGGTGACCCCGATGACGGGAGTCTCCGGATCGGTGAGCCCGTGCAGCGAGCCACCCGCCTCGATGATGCTGATGGCGCGGGCCAGGGCCCGTAAATCGCCGGAGCGGACCTGATCGAGGCTGACCCCTGACATGGCCGAGCCAGCCTAAGTATGGGTCAGGCCGGTGAGAAGCCGAGACCGAGACCGGAGGTGGCCTCGTCGAGGTCGCCGGGGGTGTCGGAGGATGCGTGAACCTCGCGCACACCCGGGACACGGTCCTTGAGGATGCGCTCGATGCCCGCCTTGAGCGTCATCATCGAGAGGGGGCACCCCCCACAGGCTCCCACCATCTGGAGATTCACCGTCCCGTCTTCCACCCCGAGCAGCACGATGTCGCCACCGTCCGCCTGGACGGCGGGACGGATGTAGTCCAGCGCCTCCTGGAGCTCGTCGGGGTCGACGGGCCCGTCGTCGAAGGTGCTCGGTGCGATGGTGACCGGTGTGCTGTCTGGCATCAGTAGGGAGAACCTTTGTGTGATCGTGGTTGTTCCGAGTCTAGGAGGCATCCTCGACATGCTCGACCCTGGCGCCAAGGGAGGCCAGCCTCCCGGTGAAGTCCTCGTATCCTCGATCGATGTGGGCGGCGTCGCCCACCTCGGTGACTCCCTCGGCGCGCAGGCCCGCCAGCACCAGCGCCGCACCGGCGCGGATGTCCGGCGCGAGGACCGGACAGCCCGACAGGGTCTCTACTCCCCGGATCACCGCGTGCTGGGCCTCGACGGTGATGTCGGCGCCCATGCGGGCCAGCTCCCCCACGTAGCGGAACCGGGCGTCGTACAGGTTCTCGGTGATCACCGAGGTTCCCGACGCCACCGCGAGGAGGGCGACCAGCTGAGGGTGCATGTCGGTGTGGAAGCCGGGGAAGGGAAGGGTGGCGAAGTCGACGGCTCTGGGGCGCTCCGGGCCGGCGAGCCTGAGCCAGCCATCGCCCCGGCCCACCTCGCAGCCGGCCTCCTCGAGCTTGCGCAGCTCCATGCGCAGGTGCTCGGGGCGACAGCCGGTCACGGTCACGTCGCCGCCGGTGATCGCGCCGGCCACCGCGTAGGTGCCGGCCTCGAGCCGGTCAGGGATGACACGGTGATCGGCCGGGCTCAGTGACTCCACCCCTCTCACGGTCACCAGAGAGGTGCCCCCGCCGGATATCTCCGCACCCATCTCGCCGAGATGGGAGACGAGGTCCTCGATCTCAGGCTCGCGGGCGGCATTGACGATGCGGGTCTCCCCCTCGGCGAGGACCGCGGCGAGCAGGAGATTCTCGGTGGCGCCAACCGACGGGAAAGGCAGCTCGACCTCGGCTCCCTTGAGACGGCCGTGGACCCTCCCCACCAGCTCCCCATGCACGAGCTCGAACTCGGCGCCCATCTGCTCCAGGCCCCCGAGGTGCCACTCGATGGGACGGGCGCCCAGGTCGTCGCCTCCGGGAAGGGCAACCCGGGCCACTCCACAACGGGCGAGGAGCGGGCCGAGGACGACGATGGAAGCCCGCATCTGACGCACCAGCTCTATCGGCGCCACCGGCTCCGGCTCGTCAGGCACGACCACCCACAGCTCGTGGTTCTCCAGGGTGACCTTGGCCCCGGTGTGCTCCAGGACCCGACACATCAGCTCCACGTCGAGGATGGCGGGGACATTGGTGATGTGGTGCCTCCCGGGGGCGAGCAGGCTGGCGACCATCTCCTTGAGCACTGCGTTCTTGGCCCCGAGGACACCTACGGTCCCGGCGAGGCGGGAGCCCCCCTCGACGACGATGGCCGACATCCCGGCGAATGTAGCTAGTGGTCCCATCGCTCGATTGCGACGCGCCATCCTCGATTCGGGGGCGGGCCCCTGCGGCCTGTGTGGCTACCCTGCCCGCCGATGAGAATCGCCGTCGGCTCCGACCACGCCGGGTTTCCGCTCAAGCAGATCCTGGCCGCCTGGCTGGCGGAGACCGGTCACGCCGTCTACGACCTGGGCACCCATTCCGCGGAGCCGGTGGACTACCCCGACTTCGCCGCCGCCGTGGCCCGGGCGGTGCTCGACGGGCGGGCCGATCGGGGAGTGATCGTCTGCGGATCGGGAGCCGGGGCGTGTATCGCCGCCAACAAGCTGACCGGGATCCGGGCTGGGGTCGCCCACGACATGTACACCGCCCATCAGATGGTCGAGCACGACGACGCCAACGTGCTCTGCCTTGGCTCCCGGGTCGTGGCCGAGGAGATATCCAAGGACCTGGTGAAGACCTTCATCGGGGCCAAGTTCTCCCGGGAGGACCGCCACATCCGGCGTCTGGAGAAGATCAAGGCGCTGGAGGGTTGATGGCGGAGACCGGCGGCACCGGGATCTGCTGTCGATACGCCGACGGTCGATCTACGGTGCGGGCAGCCCGACTGAGACGACCGTGATCAAGCCCATCAAGAACACAGACCGAGCCAAGACGAGAAGTCCGAGGTGGCGACCCATTCTGTGGGCCGTGGCAGGGATCGTCGTGTTCGGCCTGCTGGTCTGGGTGATCCTGGCGGGCACCCTCGGCGAGGAGCAGGGAGGGGTGCCGGAGGGCACCGAGGTGATCCCGACAGGTGAGCCACTCCACGTGCAAGGAGAAATCTACGGGCCCGAGGAAATCCCTGCCGGGGGCCCTCACTCTCCGATCTGGGCCAACTGTGGGTTCTACGACCAGCCGATCGAGGCCGAGAACGCAGTCCACTCGTTGGAGCACGGTGCCGTTTGGATCACGTACAGACCGGACATCGCCGGGTCGGAGATCGCCGCGCTGCGCGACCTCACATCTCCCCGAGCCAAGATCCTGATCAGCCCGGTCATCCAGGAAGACCCGCTCATGGCCACGGCTTGGGGACATCAGCTCTCGCTCGACTCGACGGACGATCCTCGTCTGCAGCAGTTCTTGAACGAATTCGCCGGCAGCCTCTCGGCTCCCGAGCCCGGTGGCGCCTGTGCAGGCGGGGTCGGCGCCCCCGTCAACTGAGTAGCTGGAGCACGCGAGGTGGTCCCGACGAGATTCGAACTCGCGTTTCCATCTCTCGAACACGCGGCCAGTCCCTGTGTGCGCGCACGAAAGCATCTTGGGCCAACTCCTCAGCCACCCAACCGTTACCACTCAGCCCGTAGATCAAAGCGACCACTGCGGAGTACTCCTGTCGGTAGAAGAGTTCGAACGGCCCAGGAATCCGAACCTCGGGCACACCATCCGATTCGGCCATCCAACCTCACAGATTCGAGAGCGCTTCACACCCCAAGAACGCATGAGACCGCTAAAGGGTTTAGCCGAATCTCG
>JAHWLC010000161.1 GCA_019347585.1 Actinomycetota bacterium
ACCCCGGCTGGCCCGGGGCCGAGCAGGCGCTGCGGCGATTCGCCGCCGGGCTCCCGCTGCCTCGCTCGGGGCGATGGAAGTGGCCGGCGGAACGCCTCACCTATGCCAACGCCCGGATCCCCGAAGCGCTGATCGCCGCCGGTCAAGCCCTCGATGACATCGGCCTAGTGGACGCGGGCCTCGAGCTGCTCGACTGGCTCATCGAGACCGAGCGAGGCGACCGGGGGTTCAGCTTCACCCCGGTGGGGGGGCGAGGGCCGACCGACTCCGGACCGGCGTACGATCAGCAGCCGATAGAGGCGTGGGCCATGGCCGACGCCTGCCAGCGGGCTTTCCTGGTCAGCAGCAACCTTCGCTATCTCGAATACGCCTGGATGGCCGCTCTGTGGTTCGTCGCCCACAACGATTCGGGCGTCGATCTCTACGATCCCGAGACCGGCGCCGGTTACGACGGGCTGGAGCGTGACGGTCTCAACCTCAACCGGGGGGCGGAGTCGACACTGGCGGCTCTGGGCGCGCTGCAAGTGCTGACCCCACCGCGCCTCCTCACCATTGCATGACCGCCCGGGTGGGCATGATCGCCCCGATCTCCCATCCCTACCCGCCGGCGGGGTACGGGCCGTGGGAGCGGGTGACCCACGACCTCACCGAGCGCCTGGTCGCCGACGGGCACGACGTCACCCTCTTCGCCCCCCGGGGCTCGATCACCAACGCCCGGCTGGTGGAGACGGTGCCCGCCGCCCTGGAGACAGCCCAGGGGGGCGATCCCCGGCTCGAGGAGCAGACCCATCTCGCCATCGCCATGGAGGCTGCGGCCCAAGGGCAGTTCGACCTCGTCCACTCCCATCTCCACGTCCACGCCCTCCCCTTCAGCCGTCTCATCGAAGTCCCCCTCCTCAGCACCCTTCACGGGGCGGCGTGGGACAAGGCGCACCATCCGCTGCTGCGCCGCTACGCCGACAACCCCTTCGTCTCGATAAGCGACCGGGAACGGGCATTTCTCCCCGAGCTCAACTACGTGGCGACCATCCCGCACGGGCTCGCCATCGACGAGATCGAGGTGGGCGCGGGTGACGGCGGCTACCTGGTGTTCCTGGGCCGTCTCGCCCCGGAGAAGGCGCCCGATCTGGCGATGGAGGTGGCGGAGCGATCGGGCCTGCCTCTCCTGATGGCAGGGCCCATCGACGAGGCCCATCGGGATTACTTCGACTGGCTGATGGGAAGACGGCACCGCGGCGTCGACTACCTCGGACCCTTGGAGCGCTCCGATGTCTGGGGGTTGCTCGGAGAGGCGACCGCGCTGTTGATGCCGCTGCGCTGGGACGAGCCCTTCGGCTTGGTCGTGGTCGAAGCGCTGGCCGTGGGCACTCCGGTCGTGGCGTGGAGCATGGGCGCCATGCCCGAGATCGTCGAGGATGGCTCCACCGGTTTCGTCGTCGAAGATGTCGACGGGGCCGTGGCCGCACTGGAGAACATCGGGGACATCGAGAGAGCGAACTGCCGGCGATCGGCCGAAACCTCGTTCAGCGATGCCCGGATGGCTGCCGATTACTCGAGTGTCTACGAGCGGCTGGTCACACCATCTCGTTGAGGATCTCGTCCACCGATCCCACCGCCACCCCCACGCCGTAGTCCGCGAAACCGTAGGGGAGGACGAGGAGGTCGCCGTGGATCATCCCCCCGCAGGAGTAGAGCACATCGGGCACGTTCCCCCGCGACTCCGCGTCGGTGGGCTCGAGCAGTGGCGTGCGGAGCCGACCCACCACTTTGGCCGGCTCGTCGGGATCGAGGAGGATCGCCCCGAGGACATAACGCCGCATCGGCCCGACACCGTGGGTGATGACCAGCCAGCCGCGTTCCGTCTCCAAAGGAGACCCGCAGTTGCCCACCTGGATCGCCTCCCACTCCAGCTCAGGTCTCAGGACCAGCTCGGCGACGGTCCAATGCCGGATGTCGTCGCTCCTCATCACGAAGATCGATTGGTTGTCGTATCGGGACAGGGCGAGGAACTCTCCGTCCATGGTCCGGGGGAAGAGGGCGATCCCCTTGTTCTGGGCCATGGGCCCACTCATGGTCGACACCCGGAACCGCTCGAAATCGGCGGTGCGGATCATCTGCGGCAGGATCCTCCGCCCGTCGTAGGCGGTGTATGTGGCGTAGTAGGTGGTCTCCCCATCGTCACCGGTGAACCGGACGAACCGGGCGTCCTCCATGCCCCGGCTCTCAACGGGAGAGGCCGGGGAGATCACCCGGCCCGAGATCGGAGTCGCCGCGTCGAAGGCGACCTCGTAGTTCGATGCGGCCAGCCAGTGGATCACGGTCCTGGCGTCGGTGAGCGTCCCGGCGTCGGAGTCGATCACCCGCCCCAGGAAAGCCTCCAGCTCCGCCATCATGAACACGGGGGAGAGTTCCGCGGAAAGCCGCTCGGTCACCGCTGCGGAGACTTCGAGCTCGGCGAGCCGCCTGGTGAAGGCGGACCGGTCGTAGCGGGGCTCGTGCCTCGCCCCATTGGTCGAATACGGCTCCCGCTCGTCGAACGTCACCCTCGCGTCGGCGTCGACGGCCCCGGTCATGAAGCCGATCGAAGAGATGAATCCCTCCCCTACCGAGCGGGTGCTCATCACGAAGCGTTGCGAACCCGGCTCCCCGCCTTCGACGGGGACCATGGATGGATTGGTGCGGGCCAGGCCCTCGTAGGCATAGCCCTGAGTGAGGAAGGCACCGAGCAGGAGCCGCACCTCCTCGTCTTCGATCTCCCCGAGGGCGGAGACCTGTCCCGCTGCGATGCGGTAGTGCTCCCGCCAGCGAGCCTCGATATCGAGGAAGCTGCCCTCGGCCCGGTCGCGGGCATCCTGCAACAGACCCGGCCGCGCCTGTGGAGGAATGTCGATCACCCGCCCGGCGATCGACTGAAGCCGCTCCCGGCCTCCACCGAAGTTGGCCTCGTCGGGGAGGAAAGGCCTGGCTACGAGTCGGGAGCCGTCCGGCTCGAGGACGTGGCCCGTGCGGGTGAGAAGAGCCATTCGCAGTCCATTCTGGCGGGGTTGGCGAGTTGCGTCCGGTATTGCCTCGGCTCGATTCCGGTGGTTCGGCTGAGTCGGACCAGCAATTATCGGAAGGGCCGACTCAGGCCTTGAGGGAGCCCACCACCCGAAGGGGGTCGGCCGCCGCCTTGATGAAGCGGGCATACTGCTCGGCCACTCCATGCCAGGAGAGGGCACCGGCCATGGCGTGTGCCGCGTCGGCGCAGTCCTCGTAGACGCCAGGGGAGGTGAGCAGTCGCCGGATCGCGGATGCCAGGGCCCCGCTGTCGTGGTCGACGACGATTCCGGCTCCGCTGCGCAGCATCTCTTCGGCATAGGGGAACCGGGTGGAGACCACCGGTCGGCCGGCGGCCACCGCTTCGGTGAGCACGCCCGAGGAAGTCTGCTCGCTGTTGTCGTAGGGGACGATCACCACTCCCGAGCGTTGGACCATTCCCTGCAACTCGTTCTCCGAGACGTAACGGTCGACGAAGTCCACCATGTCCTCCACCTCCAGGCGCGACGCCAGCGTCTCCAAGCCCTCCCGGTAGGCGAAGCCCTGGGAACGGGCCACCTTGGGGTGGGTGCCCCCGATGATCTGGTAGGTCGGTCTCGGCTTGAGGTCGCGGAGATGGGGCAGG
>JAHWLC010000162.1 GCA_019347585.1 Actinomycetota bacterium
ATTATCACCGTGGGCTGTTCGCCGCGGCGCAGCACGCCGTAAAAGTCGGTCCCGTCGGCCTCCACCAGGGTGCGGGCCCCGCTGAATCGGGCCGCCCCGAACTCGCTGCCCATCGCACCCAGGCCCCGCACCAGCTCCTCGTGGATCAACGAGGCGAGCCGGTCGGAGCCCGCGGCCGCTAACGAGTAGAAGACATCGGTACCGGGAGTCGCCTTGACGACTCCGGGCCCCGAGTTGTTGTGGATCGACACCAGGGCGTCGGCGCCCACCCGATTGGCCAGCTCCGCCCGATAGGCCAGGGCGAGCTCCATGTCTCCGTCCAGCGGCGCTTCCGGGGCCCGGGTCATCCACACCTGCTTCACTGCCGGATAACCCCCGCCCGACTTGACCGCGCCTGTTTCCCAGTCGATCGACTGCGGATGGGTGAGCCGATCACGGAGCCGTTCTGCGATCTCCAGGTTGACCTGAGACTCCCACACCCCGGTCGCCCCTTTCGCCCCCAGGTCACGTCCGCCATGGCCGGCGTCGACGACGACCACAGCCGAGGACAGGTCGAATCCCGGGCCCGGCTCGCCACGGGTGGAACGGGGAGCGGTGCCGGCCGCGCGCTGCTCTATCCATCCCTCCCGCCCGCAGGTATCGATCACCCGGTACCAGGAGCCGCTGACTTCCAGGATGGGAAACACCAGATCTTCGTGGGCGGTGATGCTCACCGGCCCTCCCGCGCTCCCGTGGAGGGCGACACCGCCTTCGGGGGCGATGGCCAGGCCCGGAGGCTGTGACCCCGTCGTCATGCCAGTGGTCAGGGCCGTGGTGGCGGTGGCGGGGGCGGGTTCCTCCGCCACCGGGCCACAGGCGGTGGCGACGAGCAGGCCGAGGAGGAGGGCGAAGCGGTTGCGGTTCAACGACAGACCACTAGGCCAGCTCGGGGATCACCTTCTCGGCGAACAGCTCCAGGCTGGAGCGGTCGTAGGCGGCGTCGGCGAAGAAGACGATGACATAGCTCATGCCGGCTCTCTCCCACTCCGACAGCCGTTCCGTGATCTGGGTCGGGGTGCCCGACATCGGCTCGTAGAGCCGGATGGTCCGCTCCGCCTTCTCCTCGCCGACCCGCTTGGCGAGATGATCGTGCAGCCATTTCTTCTTGTCGTCCACTTCGGTCTCGGTGTCGGCACAGAGGACGTTGAAGTTGGAGGAGCGGGTGATGGCGTGGTAGTCGGTGCCGAGGTCCTTGCAGTGACCCTCCAGGACCTCCGACTTGTGCTCGAACTCGTCGAGGGAGGTGCCGAAGTTGGTGTAGGCGGCGTGCTCGGCGGCGATGTTGAGTGTGATCTGCTCGCCGCCTCCGGCGATCCAGAACGGGATATGCGGCTGCTGGACCGGTTTCGGCCGGCAGATCGCCCCGTCGAGCTGGTAGTGCTTTCCCTGATAGGAGACTTCGTCCTCGGTCCACATCGAGGTCATGATCTCCACTCCCTCACGCAGCATGCCGAGACGGCCCGCCGGCGAGAGGAACGGATAGCCGTAGCCGTCGTGCTCGTCCTCGTACCACCCGGCGCCGATTCCCATCTCCAGCCGCCCCCCGGAGATGACATCGATGCAGGCGGCCATCTTCGCCAGGTATGACGGAGGGCGGTAGGTGTTGCAGGTGCACATCTGCCCGAGACGGACCGTGTTAGTCGCCGCCGCGAGCGCCGCCATCAGCGTCCACGCCTCGTAGGTCGCCTCCTGGGTGGGTGCGGGCACAGTGTGGAAATGGTCGTACACCCACAGCGACTCGAAGCCGAGCTCCTCGATCCGCTCGGCGACACCCGCAATGGTGGGCCAATGCTCTTCGACGTCGATGCCGGCGAGGTCGAGTCGCCATCCCTGCGGTACGAACGCTCCGAATCTCATGAAAACCGACCATATACGTCAAATCGGCGCTCCCGATCGCGGGGGCGTCACGGGCAACCCCGGATCGTGGCTTCGATCGTTTCCGGATACCCTGGAACGAAGGAGCTCCAATGCGCGTCAGATACCTCATGACCACAGATGTCATCACCATCGGCCCCCAAGCTTCCCTGAAGGAGGCGGCGCGCCGGATGCTCGAAGCAGGAGTGAGCGGGCTGCCGGTGACCGACGGGGAAGGGAGGCTGGTGGGGATCGTCACCGAAGCCGACTTCCTGGCCACCGAGTCCGAAAGGGGCAACAAGAGCCGCACCAGCAGGATGCTCCGCCTCTTCACCGGCGAGGCCGAGCCCTTTGCCCGTGAGCGCAAGGTGGGGGACGTGATGACGACCGATCTGGTGACTGTCGGCCCCGACGCCGATCACTCCGAGGCGGCCCGGATCATGGAGAAGACGAAGGTGAAGCGGCTTCCGGTCGTCGACGGCTCCAAGCTGCGGGGCCTGGTCTCTCGTGCGGACATCCTGCGGGCTTTTGCCCGCGCCGACCAAGACATCATCGAAGAGATCACCGAGAAGGTCATGGGCCAGACCCTCTGGATCGATCCGGAGCTGGTCGAGGTGAAGTCCGAGGACGGCAACGTGAGGCTGTCCGGCCGTCTCGAAGCACGCACCGAGGCTCAGTTGCTCGTCGAGCTGACCAAGCGGGTCGATGGCGTGGCCTCGGTCTTCGACGATCTGAGTTGGAATCACGACGACACCAGGCAGAGCCGTCTCGCCCCACCCATAGCCGGCTTCCCTCCCGACGCCATGTGAACGGCAACTCGGCGTCGGTGACGTCGGGCCGTTCCAGGATCCTCTACGAAATCGTATTTCCTAACATCTGTTCCCAGTTCCCTCGCACGTGGGGGACCGAGAGACAAACGGGTAGGTGAGCTGCTCTGTAGCCGATGTCCGGGGGCGGCGATGGGGGCGTTGACCCATGACAGCCGAAGAGTTGAACGCTGGCGACAACGGAGCATTGTCCCGGGAGTCGGCCTCTGATCTGATCGGCGAGTTCGTTCGCTCCGAATACGCCAAGGTGGTCGAGGCGGTAGCGCTCTCCACCGGGCACCGTCACGATGCCGAGGACGCAGTCCGGGTAGCTCTGCTCAGGCTCCTGGCGGACGGCACCCGCCCCCGCCGCCTCGGTCTTCAAGTGACGGTTCTAGCCGCCCGCCTCATCTCGCGCCGGCGCAGGACCGCCGAGGGGATACGGGGATGGGCCCGCAGGGTGCTCACCCCTGGCCGGGGCGACTCCGAGGCAGCCGATACCGGAGCGTTCGCACGGACCCTGTCGGAGCTTCCCCAGTCGCAACGCCTGGTCTCTCTCCTCTACTACTACCTCGACTACCCGGTTCCGGATATAGCCGATGCGCTGCGGACCCCGCGTATCGCGGTAAGGGCCAGGCTCCACCGGGCGCGGACGAAGATGAACACGCTGCTGGGCGAGGCGCCGGTTCTATGAGTGTGGATGAGCGTCTCCACGGCTTGTTCCAAAGGTCTATCGACGCCGCCGACGTCGAGCCCGACGCACTCACCAGCGATCTGGTCGATACCTATGAGTCATTCGCCGCCGTTGCCGGGGCGAGCACAGAGGAGAACGTCATCGGCAGAGGTTCGTGGATCGGTGCGGCCGCCGTCATCACCGGCCTCGGCCTGACGATCGCAATTGGAGCCGTGGTAGCGAACGTCACTCCCGAGGACACCCCCGAGATTCTTCCACTCTTGGTC
>JAHWLC010000163.1 GCA_019347585.1 Actinomycetota bacterium
GATCAACGCCGAGATCGAGCACCAGACGAAGAAGGACACCACCATCGGTCCCGACGACCCGATGGGCGAGCGGGGTGCCGTCATGGCGGACACCCTGGGCAGGAAGGCTCAGGAGATGGAATGACGCCAGGTTCCAGCGACAGTCACTGGCCCGGAACCGGGTAGGCGATGGTGCTGAGCAGGGCGTTCGCCGGCTCTCTCGAGTCGAGCCTGGTGTGCTGCACGACTATCGGCTGGTCGGACACTATGACCGAGGAGTAATCGGTGTCCTTCGGCACCGGCTCGGGCTTCTGCAGGTCGTTGAAGCGGACGTGCCGGGTGCGGTGTGCCGGCACCGTGAGGTGATAGGGCCCCACCGGATCGCGGTCGGAGAAGTAGATGGTGATGTCGAGCTCGGCCGCCACCACTCCTGTGTTCAACACGCAGAAGGTCTCGTGACTGGTCATCGCGGGTTGGGGGCCTGTGCTCTCCCCCGGGATGTAACCCTCGGGGATCACCCACACCTTGGAACCGATGCTCGTGTGCTCCACCCCGAAGCTCTACCCGTTCCGGCCCGACCGGCAAACGCCGCCGTATCGGCGCGAGTAGAGGAGCGGGGATCCGGGTAATGACCGCCGGGCGCACATGAACGATTACGCGACCATGACCAAAGATGAGTTGTACGACCTGGCCCAGGAGCTGGAGATCGAGGGCCGCTCGCAGATGGACAAATCGGAGCTGGTTGCGGCGCTCGAGGGCGTCGCCGAACGCGACGGAGGGTCGACATCCGAGGAACTGGAGCGCAGCCCGACCAGCTCGCGCACCATCTGGCGAGGGGCGATCAACTTCGGGCTGATCACGATCCCGGTCGGGCTCTACACCGCGGTCGAGGACCGTGATGTGTCCTTCCACCTCCTCGCCGAGGACGACGGGTCCCGGGTCCGCTACCAACGCATCAATGAGAGCACCGGTGAAGTCATCGAATGGGAGGACATCGTGCGGGGATATGAGTACGAGCCCGGCCGCTACGTCACCTTCACCGACGAGGAGCTCGACCGACTCCAGCCGGAGAGCGGCCGGGTGATCGACGTGTCGCGGTTCGCGCAGGCGGAGGACGTCGACCTGCTCTACCTGGAGAAGTCCTACTACATCGCTCCGGAGGAGACTGCGGTGAAGCCCTACCGGCTGCTCGCCGAGGCGCTGGAGAGCTCGAGGCGTGTCGGTATCGCCAAGGTGGCCATTCGTCAGAAGGAGAGGCTCTGCATGATCCGACCCCGAGATGGGCTGCTCGTGCTGGAGACGATGCACTGGCCCGACGAGTTGCGGATCCCGAACTTCGACCAGCTGGAGACCGGCGTCGAGATCTCCCCGGAGGAGCTGGAGATGGCGCAGAGCCTGATCGACCATCTCGGCGGCGAGTTCGAGCCGGAGCGGTACCAGGACGAGTTCCGGGCACGGGTTGAACAGGCCGTGCAGGACAAGATCGAGGGCGATGAGATCAGGCTGGCGCCTCCGGAAGAGCCGGAGGGGCCCAAGGTCACCGATCTGCTCGAGGCGCTCAGGGCGAGCGTGGACGAGGCGAGGGAGAAGCGGTCGGCCTGAGCTGCGGCGACAGCGTCACTCGGAATGACGCCGGCCCTGCAGCCAGCGGAAGCCGAGCGGATTGATGCTGAAGGCGGAGCGCCCCAGATCGGGGTGCCCGTACTCCTCGTCGGCGAGGATCTCGTAGAGGAACGCCACCTCGCCTTTCTGCGGGTACCTGGCCTCTCTCGCGGTGTCGGAGAGGTTGTGGTAGATGAAAACCACGTCGCCCTCGTGGTCGTAGCGGATGCTGAGAACGGTCGGGTCCCCGGCGTCGAACACCTCCCAGTCTCCCTTGGCCACCGGGTGCGCCTCGTGACGGGTGGAGATGAGTCTCCGCATCCAGTTGAGCATGGAATCGGGCCGGGCCCGCTGACTCATCACATTGATCTCGTGGTAGCCGTAGGGGCCGTCCTCGATGGCCGGGAGGTAGAGCTCCTCCCGGGAGGCCGAGGAGAAGCCGCCGTTCTCCTCCGAACTCCACTGCATCGGGGTGCGCACCGACTGGCGCTCGGGAAGGCCCAGGTCTTCTCCCATCCCGATCTCGTCGCCGTAGTAGATGACCGGGGTGCCGGGCATGGCGAAGAGGAGGCTGTGGGCCAGTCGCAGCCGATCCGGATCGCCGTCCAGCATTGGGGTTACGCGCCGGCGTATCCCGCGGCCGTAGATCTGCATCGACGGCTCGGGAGCGAACTTCTCGAAGACCAACCGGCGGTCTTCCTCGTTGAGCCGCTCCAGGTCGAGCTCGTCGTGGTTGCGGATGAAGTTGGCGTACTGGCCGGTGCCAGGCGGCCGGGGCATGATGTCGACCAGCTCGTGGATCGAGGAGGCGTCACCTTCCGCCAGTGCCAGGAAGATGTACTGGGAGAGCAGGAAGTTGAGCAACAGGTTCATCTCGTCTCCGTCACCGAAGTACTCGTCCAGTTTCTTCGGCGGCACGTCAGCTTCCGCCATGAGCACCGCGTCGGGGCGTCGGGCGACCAGGAACCGTCGCAGGTCTCGCAGGTAGTCGTGTGGGTCCTCGTACTCGGCGGCCTCGGCGGCCTTCTCCGCCACATAAGGGGCGGCGTCGACTCTGAACCCGGAGACGCCGATCTTCAGGTAGAAGGCCACGATCTGGAAGACCTCCTCCCTCACCGCCGGGTGAGCGTTGTTGAGGTCGGGCTCGTGCGGGTAGAAGCGGTGCAGGTAATACCGGCCGATCTCCTCCACCTCGGTCCACACGCTGGTGTCGTCTCCACTGAAGACGATCCGCTCCGGCGATTCGCCCGCCGGCGCCGGCTCGTCCCTCCAGATGTAGTAGTCGTGCCAGGGCGAGTCTCGTGAGGAGGACGCCTCCTTGAACCAGGGATGGTCGATGGAGGTGTGGTCTGCCACCAGCTCGGTGATCACGGACAAGCCCCTGCTCGCCGCTTCTTCCATGAACTCGACGAAGTCGCCCATGGAGCCGATGCGAGGGTCGACCGAGTAATAATCGGTGATGTCGTAGCCGCCGTCACGGTGCGGGCTGAGATTGAACGGCTTTAGCCAGATGCAGGTGGCACCAAGGCTGGTGATGTAGTCGAGCTTGTGGATCAGCCCCTCGAAGTCACCCCAGCCGTTGCCGTTGCTGTCGTAGAAGGTGCGCACGTCCAGCTCGTAGATGACGGCGGACTTGTACCAGAGGTTGCGTGGCCTCATGGTCCCTCACTCCTCGGTGTCGCTCCGGTGCTCCCGGCAGAACCGAGCATGTGGCCTGGCCCGCAGCCTCTTCGGGTCGATCTCCCCATCGCAGACCTCACACCTGCCATAGCTGCCCTGGTCGATCCGCTCCAGCGCCGCCTCCACCTCTTCGATTTCGCTCTCCAGGTGATCTTCTATCGACAGGTCGCGGGTGCGCTGGAAGGTCGCGGTGCCGCTGTCCCCCGGGTGCTGGTCGTGGCTGGACAATTCCCCGGTCGAGTCCTGCTGCGACTCGTCCAGACCGGCCGTCTCCCGCCGTTTCTCCAGAGTCTGTCGTAGATCTCGCAGCTCGTCGTGCAATCGGCTTCTGGCTGATGAGGTGTCCATGCCTGCCCGTTACCCAGTTCATCCCGAGAC
>JAHWLC010000164.1 GCA_019347585.1 Actinomycetota bacterium
GGTTCGCCGGTCGCCGAAGGCGGGCGCCGACTCTGCGGCCTCGCGGAACGGCCCGTAGTAGGCGCTGGCGTATTTGGCCGAGTAGGAGCAGATGGCGAGCTCGGGGTGCCCGGAGCCATCCAAGGCCTCGCGGATGGCAGCGACCCGTCCGTCCATCATGTCGGAAGGCGCGATGACATCCGCTCCGGCCTCGGCATAAGTGTTCGCGGCCTGGGCGAGGAGAGGCAGAGTCCTGTCGTTGTCCACCCCCTCGCCGTCGAGGACTCCGCAGTGGCCATGGCTGGTGTACTCGCAGAGACAGACGTCCGCCCATACGGTGACCCCATCGACTTGATCCTTGATGGCGCGGATTGCGATGGGCACCGGCCCGGACGGGTCCCAGGCTCCCGAGCCGGTCTCGTCCTTGCCGTCCGGGATCCCGAAGAGGATCACCCCGCCCACTCCGACAGAGGCGGCTTCCTTGACCACCGGCACCAGTTCGTCCACGGACAGCTGGGAGTGCCCCGGCATGGAGCCGATCGGGTTCACCACTCCGCGGCCCGGCACCACGAACAGGGGAAGCACGAAGGAGGCAGGGTGTAGACGGGTCTCCGCCACCTGTCGTCGCAAGGCCTCGTTACGTCTCAGGCGACGGCTGCGGGTGGTGGGGAATTCGCTCATACACGGCTCCTTTGTCTGGTGTGCTTTGCGAGCAACCCCATCAGATCGTCGAAGTCGGGGCGGGGGGCGATGAGGTCGGCCGGCCTGGCGGATTCGGCCAGGGCGGCGGCCGTAGTCTCCCCGATGGCGGCCAGGGTGAGACCCGCGAAGCTGCGGGACAATCCCCATCCGCGCACCGCGGAGGGAGAGCCGAAGACCACGGCGTCGACGCGATCGGGTCCCGGGGCGATGGGCCTCGTCTCGTATACCGGCATCGCCTCGATCTGGACCGCGCTGTCTCCGGGTGCCGTCGTCGTCGCCCGGTCCGCCCCGGAAGCGTGGGGGAAGAAGACCGTCGCTCCTTCGATCATCTCGGAGAGCTCGGCGATCAGGTCCTCGCCTCCGGACTCACCGACCAATCCCACACCTCCCCCCGCCGCCCCGGCCGCAGCGGCGGTGGCCGGGCCCACCGCGGCCACCGGCACGGACGGCATCTCCCCCTCGGGCCAGAGGATCTCGACCGTGCGCGCCGAGGTGAGCACCAACCAGTCGGCCCGTCTCGCCAGCTCCCGCGCCGCCTCCAGCACCTCGGCCGGAGCCGCAATCACTTCGATGCAAGGCAGCGGCACCGGATGCAGACCCTGTCTCCGGGCGCTCTCGGCGAGACGGGAAAAACGATCGGCGGCGGTGGTGATGGCAACCCGAGTCATGTTCAGTGGCCCACTAGAGCTCCAGGGCGGCCTGCAAGTTCCGGGCCGCTTCCTCCGGCCCTGCCCCCTCGGCCTGCGCGAAGCGGGGGCCCCTCTCGTCCTCGACGAAGCCGGTCATCGTGATCTCGTCGTCTCTAACTACCCCGTATGCTCCCAACGCGGAGCGGCATCCGGCCCGGGTCAGGGCGAGGAGCGCCCGCTCCGCCTCCACTGCCCTTCTGACCCGCGGGTCGTCGATGGCTTGGAGGAACCCCGCCGCCGGGCCTGCAACCCCGGCCTCCACCGCCAATGCCGCCTGTGCCGGGGCCGGGACCATCTCGCCGAGAGAGAACCGATGCCCGATCTCGTCTTCGCGCCTCAGCCGGCGAAGACCGGCCTCGGCGAGCACCACGGCGTCGTATTCACCGGAATGCACCTTCTCGAGACGGGTGTCGACATTGCCCCGGATGTCCTCCACCTCGAGGTCGGGGCGAAGCAGCCGCAGTTGGGCGGTGCGGCGCGGGCTTCCCGTCCCGACACGGGCACCTCCGGGCAAGCTCTCCAGGTCGTGACCGCAGAGGACGTCCCAGGGCGCCTCTCGAGCTGGGTAGAAGACGGCCAGATCGGAGGGCCCTTCGACCGGGAGGTCCTTGCAGGAGTGGACCGCGATGTCGGCCTCTCCCGCGAGCACCGTCTGCTGCACGGCCCTGACGAAGGCCCCCACCTCGGTGAGAGTGGCGACCGAGCTGATGCGGTCACGATCCCCGGTCGTGGCCACCTCCACGATCGACATCTCGAGATCGGAATGCGCCGCCCGCAGGAGCCGGGCGACCTCGTCGGCCTGGGCGAGAGCCAGTCGGGACGCCCGGGTGGCGATCCGGAGGTCACTCATCTTCGACGCCAAAGGCGTCTGCGATCACGTTGATCGCCTCGGCCGATCGCTCCTTCTGCTTGAGGTAGGCGATGGGCCCGGCGAGAAGGGCTCGGGCCACGGTATGGGCGGTCTGGCGGAGGACGCTCTCGTCATCGGGTCCCCCCAGCCGCCCGGCGAATCGGCTCACCGTGTCGGCGACCAGGTGGTCGGCCTGGCTGATGAGGCCTCCGATGAGAGGCCCGATCTCGTGATGGTCCCGGTACTGCCGGTAGGCGGCTGCGGCCGCGGTCTCCACGAAAGCATCTGCTTCCTCGGACCGGGAACGGCGATCTGCCATGCGGGCGAGATCGTCGATATCGAGATAGTCGACCTTGGCGTCACGCGGTGGCTCGAAGTCCGGCGGCATCGCCATGTCGATCAGGAGCAATGGTGTCGACCTCCTGGCCAGGGCAGCGGCAAGAGCCTGATCGGCGACGGGGCGGCGCTTGGCGGATGTGGCCGATATCACGGCGGGGAAGCTCTCGATGGCATCGATGGCGCGCTCGAAGGGGAGCACCTCCACCATCTCGCGTCTGCCGACCTTCTCCGGATGACGGGCGACCACCGTGACCTGAGGCGGGGCTGGAAGCATGAGCAGACCGTCCACCACCGCACTCGACATGATGCCGGCGCCCAACACCGCCACCCGACCGGCGGTGCCCACTGCCTGCGCCGCCACCGCCGCCATCGAGTCGTGGGGGGACCCGGGAATGAGCTCGCGGGCATGCCTGCCGGCTCCCACGGCACCCTCCAGCAGCCGAGCGAACACCCCGGTCACCCGACCCGCTTCCTCCGCCTCGATCAGAGCCTGGCGGAATTGGCTGAGCACCTCCTGCTCACCGAGGATCGGCGATTCCAAGCCGGCTGCGACGCGATAGAGATGGGCCACGGCACGCTCCCCACGGCGCTGCTGCGGTTGGATGCTCTCGAGCAGATCGCCAAAGAGATGGTGGAGAGTCTGCTCGAGCAGCAATTGGGGGCCGGGTACCGCGACTTCGACCCGGAGACAGGTGGAGAGGACGAGTCCGGTCTCGATGGGTGGTGCCGCCATGAGCTTTCTCGCCAGCGCGGCACGCACAGCACCGTCGTGTTGGGGATACGCGAAGCCGGCTGACGAGACCTCCAAAGAGCCTTCCTTGCGAGGGAGCGAGACGAGGGTAGACCGGCACCTTGATCGACAGTGAGTCGACAAACCAGGCCAAGGGTGGGACTAAGCCCAGTCGCGAGGCTCGTCGCGGAGTGTCTGCACGAGCTCGGCTTCGGGGGTCCCCGGCTCGGGCTCGTGGCCATAGACCCATCGCACACGAGGCGGGAGTGAGGCCAGGATCGACTCCACCCTCCCCGCGGTCTCCAAACCGAAACGGGTGCCCCGGTCCCACACCAGATTGAACTCGGCG
>JAHWLC010000165.1 GCA_019347585.1 Actinomycetota bacterium
GATAGCTGCCGCCAGGAGATCCGAGCTGGTGGAGGCGCTTGTGTTGATCTGCCCGGCGACACCGCCCCGGCTCCGCGATCCCCTGCTCCATTGGCCCACGGCGCGACGGCTCACCATCCAATCGACGAGAGCGGTAGGGCCGGCATATGCCCGTCGCTACCTGAGGCGGAACACCCCCGAGCGGCTCGTCGCCAACGCCCTGCGCATGACCACCCAGCATCCCTCCCGGGTGCCGCTCTCCATGATCGAGGCCTTCCGGGAGATGGTGGGGATCAGGAAGCACTTCCCATGGGCCGCGGATGCCGTGCCCATGACTTCGCAGTCGGTGCGTCGTCTCTACTGGAGACCGTCGCGCTTCGTGGCCATGATCCGCGATATCGTCGCCCCGACGCTGGTGGTCCAGGGCGAAGGCGATCGTATAGTTTCCCCCACCGCGGTGCAGTGGATGGCCTCGCTGCGCCCCGATTGGGAGCTGGTGATGATGGAGGACACCGGGCACACCCCCCACCTGGACGCCCCGGTCCGTCTCGGCGGGATCATCGTGGACTGGCTGGAGCGCACCCTCGCACCGGGCCGGATCAGCGCCTGATCGCCAGCACCCACCCCTAACTAATCTGGGGTCATGCCTGAAGACCTCGGTGAGATGATCGGTGACGACTACACCCATCAGCTGCCCGACACCGACCCGGTAGAGACCCAGGAGTGGCTCGACTCGCTCGATGCGGTCGCCGCCGAGCACGGGCCGACCCGGGCCGGATTCCTGCTCGCCAAGCTGATCGAGCGGGCCCACGACACCCGCCTCGGGGTCCCCGGGGTGGTGCTCACCCCCTACGTCAACACCATCCCGGTGGAGGCCCAGCCCGAGTTCCCCGGCGATCCGCACCTGGAGCGCCGCATCCGCCGCTTCATCCGGTGGAACGCGGCGGTGATGGTGGTCAAGGCCAACCATCGCTACAAAGGCATAGGAGGCCATCTCTCCACGTTCGCCTCCTCGGCCACCCTCTACGAGATCGGGTTCAACCACTTCTTCAGGGGCAAGGGATACCCCGGCGGTGGCGACTATGTCTACTTCCAGGGTCACGCCGCCCCCGGCATCTACGCCCGGGCCTACCTCGAAGGCCGGTTCGACGAGAAGCACCTGGACAACTTCCGTTTCGAGATCGGAGGGCACGGGCTCTCCTCGTATCCCCATCCTCGGCTCATGCCCGACTTCTGGGAGTTCCCCACCGTCTCCATGGGCCTGGGGCCGATCAACTCCATCTATCACGCCCGCTTCAACCGGTATCTGCAACACCGCGGCCTCGACGACACGTCCCGGTCCCGGGTCTGGTGCTTCGTCGGCGACGGGGAGGTCGACGAGCCGGAGACCCTGGGCTCGATCTCGCTGCCGGCCCGGGAGGGGCTCGACAACCTGATCTGGGTCGTCAACTGCAACCTGCAGCGTCTCGACGGCCCGGTACGCGGCAATGGCCAGATCATCACCGAGCTCGAGGCGGTGTTCCGCGGAGCGGGCTGGAACGTCATCAAGGTGATCTGGGGCAGCGGGTGGGACGAGCTGCTCGCCGAGGACGACGAGGGCGCCCTGGTCGACATCATGAACACCACGGTCGACGGCGAGTACCAGCGTTACAAGGCCGAGAGCGGCGCCTTCGTCAGGGATCACTTCTTCGGCAAGGACTCCAGGGCCAAGGAGCTGGTGGCCGACATGAGCGACGAGGAGATCTGGGCGCTGCGGCGGGGGGGCCACGACTTCCGCAAGATCTACGCCGCCTACAAGGTGGCCACCGAGCTCGAAAACGGGCGCCCGACGGTGATCCTCGCCAAGACGATCAAGGGCTGGACCCTGGGCCCTGATGTCGAGGGCCGCAACGCAACCCATCAGATCAAGGAGCTGACCAACAAGCAGCTCATGGGTCTGCGCGCCACTCTCCACCTCGAGGAGGAGATCCCCGAAGAGGCGCTGGACGGCGACAAGGAGCCTCCCTATCACCGGCCCGGGCCGGGTACCCCGGAATACGAGTACCTGATGGCCCGACGCGAGGAGCTGGGCGGCTTCCTTCCCCAACGCGTGGTGAAGGAGGACCAACTCCCCATGCCTCCCGACGACGTGTTCGCCGAGGTCTACGCCGGGTCGGGGAAGATGGAGGCGGCGACCACCTCCGCCTTCACCAGGCTGATCCGCAACCTGGCCCGCGCCGAGGGGATCGGCGAGCGGGTGGTGCCGATCGTGCCCGACGAGGCACGCACGTTCGGCATGGACTCCCTCTTCCGGGAGCTCAAGATCTACGCCCCGCGCGGCCAGCTCTACGAGCCGGTGGACGCATCGATGCTGCTCTCGTATTCAGAGGCCCAGGAAGGGCAGATCCTGGAAGAGGGCATCACCGAGGCCGGCTCACTCGCCTCGTGGACCGCTGCCGCCACCTCTTATGCGACCCGGGGCATCCCCATGGTCCCCTTCTTCATCTTCTACTCGATGTTCGGATTCCAGAGGGTCGGCGACCTCATCTGGTCCGCCGCGGACGCCCGGGCCCGGGGCTTCCTGTTGGGGGCCACCGCGGGCCGGACCACGCTCCAGGGCGAGGGTCTCCAGCACCAGGACGGCCACAGCCTGGTCCTCGCCTCGACAGTCCCCGTGTGCCAGGCATACGACCCCGCATTCGCCTACGAGGTGGGGACCATCATCCAGCATGGCCTGCGGCGCATGTACGGGGACGAGCCCGATGACGTCTTCTACTACCTAACCCTCTACAACGAGACCCACCCCCAGCCCGCCCGTCCCGAGGGAGTGGAGCAGGGGATCATGGACGGGCTCTACCGGTGGGCCGACGCCCCGGAGGGCACGCAGAGCGACCTGGCGATTGTGTTCTCCGGCACCGCCAACCTGGCGGCTCGGCAGGCTGCCGAGGACCTGGCCGAGCATTACGGGGTGGGCGCCGAGCTCTGGTCGGCCACCTCCTACAAGAAACTTCGCGAGGAGGCCGTCTCTGTGGAGCGGTGGAACCGGCTCCATCCCGGCGAGGAGCCCCGGGTGCCCCGCGTGGCCAGGCTCCTCTCCGACGTGGGTGGACCGATCGTGGCAGTGACCGACTACATGACCCTGGTCCCCGATCAGGTGGCCAAGTGGGTGCCGGGCGAGTTTCTCACCTTGGGGACCGACGGCTTCGGGCGCTCCGACTCCCGACCCGCTCTGCGTCGTTTCTTCGAGACAGACGCCGGCCATGTGGTGGCAGCCTCGTTGGCGGGGCTGGCCCGCACCGGCCGGGTCGACGACGCCAGCGTCTCCGACGCCTTCGACCGCTACCAGATCGATCCGGAGACGGTCGACCCGGCCACCGCCCACTGATGCCCAGCTATCGGGAACTGGTCGCGAGGGCGCGGGCGTCGATAACCGAGCTGAACCCGGAGCAGGTTCGCGCCCGGCTCGGTGAGATGGTGCTGATCGATGTCCGTGAGACCGACGAGCATCGCCAGGGCGCGATCCCGGGATGCCACCTCCTGCCCAGAGGGATCCTGGAGAGGGACATTGGCACCTTGGCTCCGGATCCGGACACCCAAATCGTCCTCTATTGCGGCGGGGGCAGCCGATCGGCGCTGGCTGCGGCGTCGCTGCGGGAGATGGGTTA
>JAHWLC010000166.1 GCA_019347585.1 Actinomycetota bacterium
GCATCCTGGCTGGCCTACTGCGACGAGCTCACCAATTGGGGTGCGCTGATGTTCTTCGCCGTCTCCTTCTCCAGTCTCCAGGGGGAGTTCCCCTGGAACGTGTTCATCGCCGGGGCGGTGGCCCTGTCCCTCTTCTCCGCCGGCTTCTACCTGGTCTCGTTGGGGCTCAAGGACGCCGCCTTCAGGGGGAGCGACCGGAACCGGCCGGGGTGGGCCCGTGCCACCAGCGCCCATTCCGGGATCTGACGGCCGGTGCCTACGATCGAAGGTGCGATGACCACGCCCACAGCACCGGTGATCGTCCCCGGCACCGACGAGGAGATCGATGTCGACAAGCCCTGGCAGGTCGTGGTGTGGAACGACCCGGTAAACACCATGGGCTACGTGGTGTTCGTCTTCCGCAAGCTGTTCGGGTACGACGAGACCAAGGCCACCGAATTGATGCTCAAGGTGCACTACGAGGGGCGGGCCATCGTCTCCGACGGGCCCAGGGAGAAGGCGGAGATCGATTGCTTCCGGCTCCACAACCACGGGCTGTGGGCGACGATGGAGCAGTGAGCCATTTCAAGGCCACCCGGCGGGGGATAAGGGTCACCCTCACCCCCCAGGAGCGGATGTTCCTCGGCGATATCCTCCCCATGCTTGCCGGTGTCGGCGGCGTGGGGTCCGACCCGGCGGCCGACAGGCTGCACGTCCCCGTGTACCTCGACGATCCGGAGGCGAACTCGGAGTGGTGGCGGCTGATGGGGGAGGATCTCAACGCCGCCCGCCACGCCGACAGGGCCGTGCTGCAGAAGGTGCTCGACGAGTACGGAAACCTCACCCTGGACGAAGCGGAGGCCAACGCACTCCTCCGGGTGATCAACGAGGCCCGTCTCGCCCTCGGGGCCCGGCTCGGCATCGAGGTCGAGTCGGACCACGCAGAGGTGCCCGAGGAAAGCCGCCAGGCTCTCGATTACCTGGGGTGGCTCCTCGAGGAGCTCACCGTCGAGCTCTCCAAATCGCTCTGATCCGCTCATGTCCGCAGAGCGTTTCCCCGCTGTGTAGGTTCGAGCGCGGATGACATGGTCAGCGACCGGCGACCCCATCGCCGATCTGAGGAGTCCCCATGGCTCCCTGATCTCGCTCTATGCCGAGCGTCCCAGTCCCGGAGGTTTCGGGGCTCTCCTCTCCGACTTGATGAAGCCGATCCGCGAGCAGGCGGACGGCTTTGAGCGGAAGGTGGAGAAGAGCATCATCAACGACGCCGACCGCATCCACGATCTCGCCGAGAGTCTCGAGCTCGATTCGGCTCCGGCCTACGCCGTGTTCGCCTCCTCGCTCGACGACGTGTTCCGCGTCGAGCCCCTGGGGCACGCCGTGCCCAACGTGGCCACGGTGGGGCCCCGGCCATACCTCCGGCCGCTGCGTGCGGCTCCCCGCTCGGTCCGCTCGGGGATCATGGTCGCCGACCGGGCGGCGGCGCGGGTCTTCGTCGGCTTCGAGGGCGTCGTCGAGGCGCTGGGCACCCCCATCCAGGCCGACCTCGGCAAGCCCAACTTCGGCGGTTTCTCGGGTTACGCCGAGCACAACGTGAGAGCCAGGGCCGACGAGGTGTCGGCGAAGCTGTGGAAGGAAGCGGGTGCCCGTCTCCTCGAGGCCCACCTGAAACGTGCTTTCGACTACCTGGCCATCGGAGGCCACGAAGAGACGATCGAGGACATCGCCTCCACGCTGCATCCCTACCTCTCCGACCTCCCCCGGGTGACCTTCCCCGCCAGTCCCCAGACCGCCGCCATCTCCTCGATCCGCACCGAGATCGCTCTCCTCGACCAGGAGGTCCGCAAGCAGCGGCAGCACTCTCTGGCCGGGAGGGTCTGCGACACCGCGTGGAGTGGCGGCAACGCCGTGCTTGGCCTGACCGAGGTGCTCGCGGCGGCCAATTCCCAGGCCATCGACACGCTCGTGGTCGCCGGCGGCTTCAGCCGGCGGGGTGCGATCTGCGACCAGTGCGGGCATCTCAGCCGCGGCGGCGACCAGTGCCCGGTGTGTGGCGAGGCAATGTTCGAAGTCGAGGACATCGTCGCCGCCGTCATGGACGCCACCATCGTCGCCGGCGGGCGCGCCTTTCAGCTTCGGGTGGCTTCACCCGTCGACACCCACGGTGTCGGGGCGTTGACACGCTTTCCGGTGCCGGCGGCATCCTGACCTCGCGCCCCGGCCATTGGCGGCGCCGCTCGGTACATTCGAACCATGTCGACAGCAGCCGTCGTCCTCGCCGCGGGCGAGTCGAAGCGCCTGGGGCGGCCCAAGCAGCTGGAGCCTTGGGGCGACACCAATTTGCTCGGGCATGTCGTAGCTAAGACACGCCAGTTCCCGGTCGAGGAGATCTGGGTGGTGCTCGGTCATCAGGCGGATCGCGTCCTCGAAGAGACCCCGCTCGACGATGTCTACGTCGTCGAGAACCTGGAGTGGGAAGAGGGAATCGCCTCCTCGCTGCGGGTCGCACTCGACGCCCTCACCCGGCTCTCCCGGTGCGACCGCGCCCTGATCGTCATCGGTGACCAGCCGGAGATCTCCACCGAGATCGTGGAGCAACTCGCCGAGTCTCACGAAGGAGCGGGAAAACCGGTGACGGTCCCGAAATACCGCTACAACTGGGGCAACCCGGTCATCGTCGAGCGCCCGCTATGGCCTCGACTGATGTCCCTCGAGGGGGACGAGGGCGCCCAACGTCTCTGGCAGGCCCACCCGGAGTGGATCAACGAGGTCTGGTTCTCCGAGGCGCCGCCCCGAGACGTGGATGACGATATCGATGTCGCCGAGCTGAAGCCCCGCCACACCGCCTGACCGTGGAGTCGATGCGTTGTCTAGAGTCGGTTGCCCATCTATGAGTCGAGCGGAGAAGGGGTAGATGGCTCGGATCGATCAGGTCGCCGGTATCGATTCTCGGGATGCGACCAAACTGCGCAAGGCGGGAGTCCGCACCTCCAAGGCGCTCATCGAGAAGGCTTCCAGTGGTCGGGGGAGGAACGAGTTGGCCAAGGAGACGGGGCTGAGCCCCAAGGACCTCCAGCTCTGGATCCACCACGCCGACCTGCTCCGGGTGAAGGGAGTCGGTGCCGAGTACGCCGCCCTCTTGGTGGTAGCAGGTGTCGACACATTGAGAGATCTTCGGCGTCGCAACCCAACCGCCCTCCTCGCCAAGATCATCGGGCTCAACGGCTCGCGAAAAGTGGTCAGCCGGCTGCCCACCGAGTCGATGGTGGAGAGCTGGATCGACTCGGCCGCGCGGGTCGAGCCCTCCCTGCCCTGACTCAGGCGCTCTTGGTCGTGTCGGTCTTGCTCGTGGACTTCGAGGCCGGCTTCTTGGCGGTCGCCGGCTTGGCAGCCTTGGCAGCGGGCTTGGCAGCCTTGGCGTCGGTTGACTTGGTGGCTTCGGGCTTCTTGGCGGCCGGCTTGTCGGCGGAGGGTTTCTTGGCGGGGGCCTTCGCCGGCTGCTTCGCCGGCGAGGTCTCGATCTTCTCCGGGCGGAACGATGCCCTCCAGGTGTCGAGCATGTCCTCCAGCTGATCTCTCAGCTTGCCCACCTGCTCCTTGGCCTGGTCGAGGTCGACATTGCCCCTGCCGATTTGG
>JAHWLC010000167.1 GCA_019347585.1 Actinomycetota bacterium
GTCTGGTATGACAGCTCCCACCCCGTGGCCGAGGAGGTGGGCGCCGACTACGCCGCCTACGACCTGGAGCCGGTGATCGAAAGAGCACACGCAGAGGGGCTCTACGTGATCGGGCGTCTCGTCGCCTTCCAGGACCCGACGGCCGCGGTGAGGAAGCCGGAGATGGCAGTGATCGATACGGCCACCGGATCGCCGTTCGTGCACAACGATCAGTACTTCCTCGACCCCACCGACCCGAATGCCCGCCAGTACGCCCTGGAGCTGGCGGTGGAGGCCTGCTCGGCGGGCCTCGACGAGGTCCAGTTCGACTATGTGAGGTTCCCCGACCGCCGTCCCGAGTCGGTGGTATTCGACGGCGGGGTGACCCAGGACGTGCGGACCAGCACCATCAGGGGGTTCCTCACCGACGCGGTGGAGGCGCTGCACCCCCTCGGCTGCGCGGTGGCCGCCGACGTCTTCGGGTTCACCACGGCGGCGGTCGACGACGGGGCTATCGGGCAGAACTGGGAGGAGATCACCGCGGTGGTCGATGTGGCCTCGCCCATGGTCTACCCCTCCCACTACGGAACCGGCTGGTACGGCTTCGACAACCCCAACGACCACCCGGGGGACATGGTGCGCAATGCGCTCGCCGACGGGATGGAGCGTCTGTCCCGAAAGGTGGTGGTCCGCCCCTGGCTGCAGGACTTCGGGTACAGCCCCGACCAGGTGCGGGCCCAGATCGAGTCGGCCGAGTCCTTCGGCCTGGGCTGGATGCTGTGGAATGCGAGATCGGTGGTCACCACCGACGCTCTCGGCCCCGCCGAGTGATTTCGCACTACCCGGATAGGGGAAATACCATCGCTGTTACCCCATCCGGAGCGTCCGTTGCCCGCGTTTGACCGAGACATGCTGACCAGAGTCACCTCCTCGGTCCCTTCCTGGCGCAAGGAGCAGATGGAGGCTGCCTTCCAGACCTTCGAGTCCCTCGACGAGCCCACCGGCGCCGAGGAGGACTGGCGCTACGTCGACTTCGATCTTCCCTTCGCCGAGCTGGAGGCGGTGACCGAGCCGGGGACCGCTCTCGCTGGGGGCAAGTTCTTCGACTCGCTCGACACCAAGGCCGGTCATGTCCGCATCGTCGACGGAGCCGTCACCGAAGCGGAGGCGGAAAAGGTGTCACTGACCCGCCTCGCCGATCTCGGAGACGAGCCGGAGGCCTGGTCCCGGGTCCCGGTGGACCACAACAAGCTGGCCGCAGCCCACGCCGCCTTCTCCAACGATGGGATAACCGTCGAGGTCGGGGCCGGCGAGGTGATGTCCTCGCCGGTGGTCATCGAGGTCCAGGGAGTGACGCCGAACGCCGCCACCTTCCCCCACATCGGGGTCAGGGTGGGGGAGAACGCCGAAGCCCAGGTCCTGGTGGTCTATCGCAGCGCCGCCGACGCCCGCCTCCTCATGGTCCCCGAGGTCGACCTCCGGGTGGAATCCGGCGGCCGGCTCCGCTACCTGGCGGTGCAGAGCCTCGACACCGCCGCCACCAATGTCGTCCACCAGAGAATGACTCTGGGACGTGACGCCACCGGACGCCTGGGTGAGGTGGGGCTGGGCGCCGACCTGGGTCGTCTCGACCTCGGGGTCTACCTGGAGGGCAACGGCAGCTCCTCGAACACGGTCGGCCTCTACTTCGGCGAGGGCTCCCAGACCCTCGACTACCGCGTGGTGATCAACCACATCGGCAGGAACACCACCTCCGACGTCTTCCTCAAGGGGGCGGTGGAGGACGACGCCCAGAGCGTCTTCACCGGTCTGCTCCGCATCGAGAAGGAGGCCGAGAAGACCTCCACCTTCGAGACCAACCGCAACCTGGTCCTCTCCGAGAACGCCAAGGCGCATTCGGTGCCCAACCTGGAGATCCTGTGCAACGATGTCATCTGCGGGCACGCGTCATCGGTGGGCCCGCTCGAGAAGGAGCATCTCTACTACCTGCAGTCACGAGGCCTGCCCCGCCAGCGCGCCGAGCGTCTCCTCATCAGGGGGTTCTTCCAGGAGGTCATCGACCGGCTTCCCATCCAGGGCATCGAGGACCCGGTCTCCCAAGAGGTGTTCCGCCGCTTCGTCACCGCCCAGGAGGAGGGTCGGGTGGCATGAAGGTGGAAGTAGCCGAGCTCGACTCGCTGCCCCGTGAGCGTGGGGTGAGGGTCACCGTCGGCGACCAGACCATCGCCATGTTCCGCATCGGCGACGAGGTCTACGCCATTGGTGACCGCTGCTCTCACGCCGAGGCCTCGCTGGCCGAGGGCGAGGTCTTCGAATGCGCCGTGGAGTGCCCCCGCCACGGGTCCGAGTTCGACCTCACCACCGGCGAGCCCCATTCCCTGCCCGCCACCGCGCCCGTCCCCATCTATCAGGTCTCGGTCGAGGACGGCACCGTCTACCTGATATTGGAGGAGGACCAGTGACCACGGCACTGCGAGTCGAGGATCTCTCGGCCGGCATCGACGGCAACCAGATCCTGAAAGAGCTCGACATCGAGGTCCCCTTCGGGGAGATTCACGCAGTGATGGGCCCCAACGGCTCGGGGAAGTCGACTCTGTGCCACGTCCTCACCGGCAAGTCGGGCTACAAGGTGAACGGCTCGGCCGAGCTGGCCGGCCAGGACCTGCTCTCCCTCGATGTCGACGAGCGCTCCCGGCTCGGGCTGATGCAGAGCTTCCAGTACCCGACCGAGGTGCCCGGGGTGAGGCTGCGGGAGTTCCTCCTCGAGTCCGCCGACGAGCGGGGCATCGACCATCAGGTGGCCGCCGAGCGCATCGAGCAGGAGGCGGAGCGGTTCGGTATGGAGCGCTTCCTCGACCGCTCCCTCAACGATGACCTCTCCGGAGGCGAGAAGAAGAAGTCGGAAATCTTCCAGATAGTGGTGCTCCAGCCGAAGATGGCCCTGTTGGACGAGGTCGACTCCGGGCTGGACATCGACGCGGTGCGCACCGTTGCCGAGGCCGTCGAGGAGATGCGCTCACCGGACATGGGGATCCTGATGATCACCCACTACAGCCGGATCCTGAACTACCTCGACGTCGATCGGATCCACGTGATGATCGACGGGCAGATCGTCGACAGTGGGGGCAGCGAGCTCGCCGACGAGCTGGAGGAGGGCGGGTACGCCGCCCTGCGGGAGCGTCTCGGCATCGAGCCCGAGCCCGAGGGCGGTCCGATGCGCAAGCCGTCGGACTTCTTCACCGAAACCCCCTTCGACATCTGATTCGTCGACCAGGTGGGGGTTTCCACACTCGAGTTGGGGGGTAGCACCGGCCCACGCTCTGTGAGTCCACGAGGGACGCCCCACCGCCCCGGCCAGGGTGGGGCGTTCCTTCGTTGCTGCGTATCTTGGACACCTGATCCCTACAGAAGGTGTGGTGAATGGCCGACCGGGCCACCGCCGAGAAGTGGCTGCGTGAGCTGACCCACCTCCCCACAGCCTCGGGGTTGGAGGGCGCGGTCATCGGCTGGGTGAGACGTTGGGTCGCCGAGCGGGACGATCTCGAGGTGAACGCCGACTCCGGCGGAAACCTCCTCATCACCCAGCGTCGAGTTGCCGAACATTCCCCGCTCCTG
>JAHWLC010000168.1 GCA_019347585.1 Actinomycetota bacterium
ATCCGGGCGAAGGGGAGCTCGATCTGGATCTTCCGCCCGGGGCGCACCGTCACCTCCCCGATGGTTATCTCCGGGTTGGCGTCAAGCACCGGTGTTGTCTTCGATGTATTCGATGATGGTGTCGGCGATGTCGAGCCCGGTGACTCCCTCGATCCCTTCCAAACCCGGCGAGGAGTTGACCTCGAGGACGAGGGGCCCTTCCTCTCCGCGCAGCATGTCCACCCCGGCCAGGTTCAGTCCCATGGTCTTGGCGGCGCGCACCGCGGTGGCCCGCTCCTTGGCCGACAGCTTGATCGGCTCCGCGCTCCCGCCCCTGTGGAGATTGGAGCGGAAGTCGCCCGGCGCTCCCTGACGCTTCATCGCCGCCACCACCTTGCCCCCGACGACGAGCGCCCTGATGTCGGCTCCGGCCGCCTCCTTGATGAACTGCTGGACGAGGATGTTGGCGTCGAGCTGCCGGAAGGCCCCGATCACCGACTCGGCCGCCTTCTTGGTCTCGGCGAGCACCACCCCGAGGCCTTGAGTCCCCTCCAGCAGCTTGACCACCACCGGGGCGCCGCCCACCACCTCGAGGAGTCCGGTGATGTCCTGGGTGGCGTGGGCGAAGCTGGTGGTGGGGAGACCCACTCCCGCCCGTGACAGGAGCTGCATCGACCGCAGCTTGTCCCGGGACCGGCTGATCCCATCCGAGCTGTTCAAGGTGAAGATCTCGGCCATCTCGAACTGGCGCACCACGGCAGCCCCGTAGAAGGTGTAGGTGGCCCCGATGCGAGGGATTACCGCGTCGGGTGTCACCTCCTCGCCCTTGAGCAGCACCTTGGGCCGCCGGGCGGTGATGTCCATGTAGCAGCGGAGATAGTCGACCACCTGGACGTCGTGGCCCCGCTGCGCCGCCGCCCGTTTGAGCCGTGAGGTCGAGTAGAGGCTCGAGCTGCGGGAGAGGATGGCGATCTTCATCGGTCTCCCATTCTCGTCGGGCGGCCACCCACGTAGCTGCGTCCGGGGTCGACCACGAAATGCCTCCGCACCGTGCGACGGCCCAGCAGCATACGGAAGGTCATCTCGTCGCGGGTGGTCAGGTTGACCAGCGCATCGAGCTCGACGCCGGCCACCACCACCGGGGTCCGGATCACGGGGCGGAGCTCGGCTCGCCCGCCGGGATTCTTGACCAGGCGCTCCTTGACCACTTCGGCGACGCAGTCGATGCTCGGCCTGCGCTTTCTCTGGCGGGGGTGGATCTCGAAGTGCACCATGGGAACACCCTCCTCCTCGAAGCGCTCGATGTTGAAGGCATGGAGCGACGAGTTGTCCGCCCCGGTGTCGACCTTCGCCTTGACCTCGTCGACACCGAGATCGGGTAGTTGCACCCATTCCCGCCAGCCGATGGTCTTTGGCTTCTTACGCTCGGCCATTCCCCCAGGGTAGGACCCTCACCCGGGGCTTGCCGGTCTCGAGTGCTGACAGCCTAGGGCCAAAAAAATCTGATATTTGACATATCAAGAGTGGCCTGTCATACTAAGAGATACAATACAAAATAACGCTAACTATCAAGGAGATAAACAATGCTAATGCGTTTCGATCCATTCGGTGATTTCGATCGCCTGACACGACAGCTCTGGGACACCCCGAGGACCACGACCTATATGCCGGTCGATGCGTACCGCCGGGACGGCAAGTTCTACTTGCATGTCGACCTTCCGGGAATCGATCCCGATTCCATCGATCTGACGGTCGAGAAGAACTCCCTCACCATCACCGCCGAGCGGCGTTGGGAGCGCGAGGAAGACGAGCAGCTCATCCTGAACGAGCGGCCGGTGGGCACTTTCACCCGCCAGTTCTTCCTGGGCGAGGGCCTCGACACGGACGAGATCGAGGCCGGATATGACCACGGTGTCCTCACGGTGGTCGTTCCGATCCACGAGTCGGCCAAGGCGCGCAAGATCGAGGTTGGTTCCTCGAGCAAGGCCCTCACCGGCTGACGCACGCAATTCGAGTAGAAAGGGCCCCGGCCGAAAAGGCCGGGGCCTTTTCTCTTGTCAGGAGGCGCAGACATATGGAGGAGCCGAGAAGAAAACTCCCGCCCTGGCTGCTCGGTCTTCTCATCGCAGCCCTGGTCTTCGTGATCACCCTCGTCCTCCTCGATGCCTTCGGCTACGGCGACGATCCCGTGATCGAGGGCGGCCTCGTCACGATCCGGCATTGAACGACCCGGCGGTCGCGCAACGCCGTGCCCTGGCGCTGATCGCGCTGGGCCAGCTGTTCGCCCTCTCCCTCTGGTTCTCGGCGACGGCGGTGGCACCACAGCTGGAGAGGGAGTGGGGTCTCGGGGTCGGGGAGGTCGCCGGTATCACCCTCGCCGTCCAGATCGGCTTCGTGGTGGGGGCGCTCCTCTCGTCCGTCCTCAATCTGGCCGATGTGATCCCCAGCCGCAGGCTGTTCTCGATCAGTGCCGCGAGTGGGGCGCTGGTCAACCTGGGGCTGCTGGCGATGGGCCCGGACACGGTGCCGGTTGCCCTGGGGCTCCGTTTCCTCACCGGCATGTTCCTCGCCGGCGTCTATCCCTCCGGTCTCAAAGTGATGACGGGCTGGTTCAGGACGGGACGGGGGATGGCGCTGGGCGTCCTGGTCGGGGCGCTCACCGTCGGCTCCGCCTCCCCGCATCTGATCCGCGGGCTCGGGGTCGAGTGGCAGGGAGTGGTGGTGGCGGCCTCGCTGCTCACCGTGCTCTCCGCGCTGCTGATGACCCGGGTCGGTGACGGCCCGCATGACGTGCCCAGCCAACCGTTCCGTTGGAGTCAGGCACTCGTGGTGCTCAGGAATCGGGGGGTGCGTCTCTCCACCTACGGCTACCTGGGCCACATGTGGGAGCTGTACGCCATGTGGACCTGGGTCGCCGGGTACCTCGCCGCCTCCGCCCGAGAGGCCGGGGTCGGCTACGGATCCGTCTCGGTCCTGACCTTCTTCGTCATCGCTATCGGCGGCCTGGGCTCATGGATCGCCGGTCTGGCGGCCGACCGGGTGGGCCGGACGACTGTGGCCGGAGGGGCGATGGCGATCTCGGGTGCCTGTGCCCTGCTCACCCCGGTCCTCTTCGGCGCCCCGCCGCTGTTGGTGATCCCGATGATGCTGGTCTGGGGCTTCGCCGTGGTGGCAGACAGTGCCCAGTTCTCCACCATGGTCACCGAGACCGCGTCGGACGAGACCCGGGGCACGGCGCTCACCTTGCAGACCGCGGTGGGCTTTCTCCTCACCCTGGTCACCATCAGGCTCGTCCCGGCTTTGGCGGAGGAGGTCGGATGGCGATGGGCTTTCCCCGTCCTGGCGCTGGGACCTGCAGCCGGAGTGGCGGCGATGTCCCGGCTCAGGTCGACCCGATATGCTGCGATGCTCGCCGGGGGGAGAGGCTGAGCGGTGCCGACCCGGGCGATGCCTCCCGCCGAATCGCCCTGAACCTGCCTCAGGTGGAGGCCCTCGTCGCTCGACAGGCGCCCCGCCTCTCCGGGGTCGAGGTCGCCGCTCTCGCCCACGGCTGGGACAACTTCCTCTTCCGGCTGGGGGGGCGATCGGCCGCCGCACCGTCGACGTGGTGCT
>JAHWLC010000169.1 GCA_019347585.1 Actinomycetota bacterium
CATCTCCTGGGACGAGATCGATGAGATCGCTCCCGACGAGGTCGGCCTCGCCGCCGCCGCCGCCCGCCTCGAGGCCGAACCATGGCCGAGACCGGACCCGATCGATCTCTCCCCGGTGGCAGCCGAGGTCGAGACCGCCCTCGAAGACGCCGGCATCACCCTGGAGCCGTTCGACCGCTTCAGGTCGTGAGCGTGGGTCGCGAAAGAGCGATACCTTTCGCCCGTGCTCCTCGCCGACCTGGTAGCCACGTCGAAAGCCGTCTCCTCGACCCGATCACGCCTGGAGAAGATCGACCTGCTCGCCGCCATATTGCGCCGGCTCGAGCCTGCGGAGGCGCCCATCGCGGTCTCCTATCTGAGCGGGGAGCCCATGCAGAGCCCGCTCGGAGTGGGACATGCCACCGTCTACTCCGTCGGTGCCGAGCCCGCCGCGGCGCCGTCGCTCGAGATCCTCGACGTGGACGCTGTCCTCGAGGAGGTTGCCGGAACCTCGGGTCCCGGCTCGAAGGCCCGCAAGGAGGCCTTCCTCGCCGACCTCCTCGGCAAGGCGACACCCCCCGAGCAGGAGTTCCTGCGGGGCCTCGTCCTGCGCAACCTGAGACAGGGAGCACTCGAGGGGATCATGGCCGACGCCGTCGCCGCTGCTCTCGAGGTCCCTGCCGAAAGGGTGCGAAGGGCCGCCATGCTGGAAGGCGACCTGGTGGGAGTGGCCTCACGGGCGCTGGCGGAAGGGGCCGCATCGCTCCAGAGAGCTTCCCTAGCCGTGTTCACCCCGGTGCAGCCGATGCTGGCCAAGACCGCGGAGACGGCAGCCGATGCGGTGGCGACCGTGGGCACCGCCGTGGTGGAGTGGAAGCTCGACGGGGCCCGGGTGCAGGTGCACCGCGAAGGTGAGCGGGTGGTCGTCTTCACCAGGAATCTGAGGGATGTCACCGGGGCCCTCCCCGAGGTCGTGGCGTCCGCTCTCCACCTCCCCGGCTCCAGTTTCATCCTGGATGGCGAGACCTTGCTCATGGGCCCCGGGGGGTCGCCGGGGGTGTTCCAGGAGTCGATGAGCCGGTTCGGCGCCGACGATGCCGGGGACCGGCCCGATCTCGCGGTTTTCTACTTCGACTGCCTTCACCTCGATGGGTCCGACCTCATCGACCAGTCGCTCATCGATAGGCGTCTGGCCCTGGCCGGGCTCGTCCCCGAGGAGAACCGGGTCGGCTCCATCCTCACCTCCGACCCCGACGAGGCGGAACGCTTCTTCGACGAGGTGATCGCCCGGGGGTTCGAAGGGGTCGTGGTCAAAGACCCCTCCCAGCCCTACGAGGCGGGGCGGCGAGGCTCGGGATGGCTCAAGGTCAAGCCGACCCACACTCTCGACCTGGTGATCCTCGCCGCCGAGTGGGGCTCGGGCCGCCGCCAGGGCTGGCTGTCCAACCTCCATCTCGGGGCCCGCGCCGAAGACGGCTTCGTCATGCTGGGGAAGACCTTCAAAGGCCTCACCGACGAGATGCTGGCCTGGCAGACGGAGCGTTTCCTCGAGATCGAGCATCACCGCCAGGGCCAGGTCGTCTATCTTCGCCCGGAGATCGTCTACGAGATCGCCTTCGACGGGGTGCAGCGCTCGACCCGCTATCCGGGCGGGGTGGCCCTCCGCTTCGCCCGGGTCAAGCGCTACCGGGACGACAAGGGCCCCGGGGACGCCGACACCCTGGAAACGGTGCGCAGCTTCCTTGAATAACCGGGTGCCGGCCCTATGGTTACCGGCTTCCTGGGGATGGGTACCCAACACTCTCTGAGGTTCACGATGCCGCGACCGTTCCAGATCGTCCTGCTCTCGCTGGCCGTGGTGGCCGCCGCCTGCACCGGAGAGACGGCGGAGACGACGACGACCGCCTCCACCACCACCACGACGTCCACCACCACATCGACCACGACCACCACCATTCCGACGACCACGACTCTGCCCCCACCATCGATCGACGGGGCCACACCGGAGTTGGTGGAGGTGATCGACGCCTTCTACGACTTCGCCGCCACCCGCTCCGAGGAGCCCCCGCCGGCGGCAGAACCGATCCTTGCCGCCATGACCAGGCAGTCGATCGAGACCCCGTCGACCGGGGTGGCCTCGATGGGCGCGTTCAAGGAGCAAGCCATCGCCACCGTCGAGGCCGGCGGCGATCTCTTCCTGCTGGTCGCCGACGGGGCCGGCTGGCGAATCGTGGGTGGCGTTTGGCCCACGCTCGGCATGCCTGCCTACTTCGGCGGCGCTCCCCGGATCGTCGCCGTGGTCGGCTCCGACGCCCGGCCGGGGGAGAACCCTCCGGAGACCAGGGCGGACAGCATCCACTTCGTTGGTCTCGACGGCAACGGAGCCGGTGCCGTGGTCGGCGTGCCCCGCGACTCCTGGGTGACCGGCCCCGGCGGCAAGGGGAAGATCACCAATGTCCTCGCCAACCATGGTCCGGACGGGCTCATGCAGACGTTTGTGAACCTCACCGGCCTTCCCCTCGAGGGCTATGTGCTCACCGGCTTCACCGGCTTCGAGGCGATGATCGGCGAGATCCTCGGTGGCGTCACCGTCACGGTCCCGTTCGCCATCAACGACCGCTGGGCCAAGGCCAGCCTGGCCGCCGGGGAGCAAGTGCTCGACGGGGCCCAGGCGCTGGCGTTTGCCCGTGCCCGCAAGACCGTGCCCGGTGGCGACTTCACCCGCTCCTCGCATCAGGGACGGATCCTCATCGGGGCGGCGAAGACGGTGAAGGGCATGGGTTACGGCGCGATCCCCGGGATGCTGGAGGCGTCCGAGCCGTGGATCACCACCGACCTGACTCCCGAGCAGCTGCTCACCTTCTCCGCGATGGCGATCAGCGCGGATCTCGACTCGGTGCCCAACTTCGTTGCCCCGGGGTCGGTGGGGCGGGCCGGCAGAGCCAGCGTCGTCTTCTTGTCCAGCTCGGCGTCGGCGCTCTGGGCCGATCTGGCCGACGGGCGTCTCGAGGAGTAGCTCTTCGCCTCGACCGGGGCAGGGGAGCCTCGCCGGGTGGCTCACCTTCGGCTGAGGCTCCTGGCGAACCCAGGGTTCTAGACGTCGCTATACGGGGTGTGGAACCCTGGGTTCGCTCTTGCTCACAACCGTCCGATTCGCTCCACGAGCAGGTCGAAGTAGGCATCGGCGTCGATGTCCCGCATCACCGTGGCGTTGGGCTCGGCGTCGGTGACCCCCCACCAATCGACCACGGTCATTCCCTGGGTGGGCCCGGGAGCGGTGGCCACCTCCACGTGCACTTTCCGGCCCTGGAACATGCCCGGCTCGAGGAGGTAGGCGATCACCGTGGGGTCGTGGAGCGGTCCGCCGGGGAGGCCGTACTTCTCCATGTCCCAGCGGTCGTAGAAGTCGAGCATCCCGGCCACGGCGTCCCCGGCCCGGGTGCCCATGTCGCGAAATCTCCGCAGCCGGTCTTCGGTGGTCAGCGCCTTGTGGGTGACGTCGAGGGGCATCATCGTGATGGGGATCCCCGAGGTGAAGACCACGTGGGCGGCATGGGGGTCTACGAAGATGTTGAACTCGGCTGCCGGTGTGGTGTTGCCTCCT
>JAHWLC010000016.1 GCA_019347585.1 Actinomycetota bacterium
CTCGGTCCTTCGACCGCGGCCGTCCGACGAGCTCGCACCCCTATTTTAGCCTGTGGAGGCCTTTTGGCGACCCGACAGCCACCCGGCGAGGCCACTCACCACCACGGAGACGAAAGCCAGCCAGAGCACGCTGGCGGTGGGGGCGGGGCTGCCCCCGAGGCGGGCCACTACCACGATCATGAAAGCGAGGAGCAGCCCGGTGACCGCGCCGTGGAAACGCTCGGAATGACGCGCCCGCGCTCCCGCCACCCATCCGCCCACGGCGAGCCCGGAGACGACCCCTACCACCAGGCCGATGCCGGCGCCGTCCTCCACCCCGGCCACGGTGAGACCGCTCCCTATCACCAGGGCCAGTAACGAGGAGGAGAGGCCGCCCGACGCCACTCCCAGCATGAGGGCACCGAAGTTGAGGGCAGCGAGCATGCGCCGATGATGCCAGCGACGAGGTGCCGCCGCTCCGCCCCTGATCCCGCATAGCCTGACCTCGAGCGGCGTGGTCGCGAGGGAAAAGGAGATGCCGTGGTCATCAACAAGTATCTGGCCGAGCTCCTGGGGACCTTCATCCTGGTGGCCCTGGGATCGTTGGGGATCGTCGCTGTCGGCGGCCCTTCGGGGGCGGCCGAGATCATCGCCATCGGGTTCGCCTTCGGCCTGGCCCTCCTCGCCGGGATCTGGGTGGTCGGCCACGTGTCGGGGGCCCATTTCAACCCGGCGGTCACCCTCGCCTTCTGGGCCGACGGGAGGATGAGCCTCGCCGACGCCATCGGTTATTGGGTAGCCCAATTCGCCGGTGGCGCAGTCGCCTCGCTGGTCGTTTGGCTCGCCGTGGGAAGCCGGGAGGCGGTCGCGGCCACCGCCACCACCTACCAGGAGCTGGGCACCGCCATCACCGTGGAGATCGTCCTCACCGCGGTATTCGTGTGGATCGTCATGTCGGCGGGCCTGCGCGGGGCTCTCCATGCCCCGGGAGCCATCTCATTCACCCTGGTCGGGATCCATCTCGCCGGGATCCCGTTCTCGGGGGCGTCGGTCAACCCGGCCCGCTCGTTCGGGCCCGCCGTGGTCGGGGCGAACATCGCCCAGCTCGGGGTGTACATCTACGCCCCGCTCATCGGGGCGCTGCTCGCCTGGGGGCTGTACCGGCTCTTCCCGGTGGCAGAGGTCGAGGTCGTTTCGACCTGAGCCGATCTCGCCCGATATCCGGGCGGCGGCAGACTGAAGGCCGCACTCAGGAGAAGAGGGGATCCTCGGCGAGGTCCTCGAGGCCCATGACCCAGCCGGCAGGCAGGCTCCAATGCCGGGCCCCCCTGATCATCGACTCCAGATATTCGGGGCTGGGGCGACTCTCCTCGTCTGGCTCGCCGGGGGCGACGAAGGTGAGGCAGTCGTGCTTGTTGCCCTCGCGGTCGACTGCCTTGTGATCGAATCCCGGTCGCCGGCCCTCGGCCTTCTCGGCCGCGACGAGGGACTCGACCTCCTCGTGGGGGATCTCGAAGACTCCGCCCCAGACCGTGTGCTCGGGGTCCTTGCTCAGCGTTGGGATCGCCGATCTCGAATTGGACTCGACAAAGCCCAGCCTGGTCTCGGGGTAATGGGCGGTGAATCGGAAGCGGGCACCCGGAGCTATCTCACCGATTCGGTCGGGGTCCAACAACGCGGTGTAGGCGAAGTACAGGGTGCTATCGGACACGGGAGCCCGATTGTACAAACAATCCGGCCCAGACTCTCCAACGCCTGTTTTACCCGGCTTAAACGGGGACGGGGATAGCGTGGCGCAGTGCGACGACCGGCGATCTGGCTCCCATGCCTGACCCTGGCCCTGGCGGCGTGCTCGGGCGGCACAGCCGCCGATCAGCCCACGACCACGCCGGAGGGGCCGGCGGTGAACGCCCCCTCGACAACGGCGACGGCGAACGCCACGTCGTCACATGCCGCCGACGCAACCGTGGCGCCGCCCACGACCGACTCGGGGCGTCCGGTGGCCCCCGACTTCACCCTCGAGTTGGGCGACGGCGGGGAATACACCCTGTCCGAGGGATCCAAGCCCGTGTACCTGGTGTTCTGGGCGGAGTGGTGACCGACCTGCCGACGGGAGTTGCCCGTCGTGGATGCCCTGGCGGCGGAATACGCGGACCGCGTCGACTTCGTGGCGCCGGCGTGGAAGTCGAGCCCCGAGGCCACCCGGGAGCGAGCCGCCGAGCTCTTCTCCTCGGGGGAGATCATGTGGGGCCTGGACGAGGACGAGGACATCTTCGCCAGATACGGGGTGCCCTATCAGCCGGTGACCGTGCTCATCGCAGCCGACGACACCGTGGTCGAGGCCTGGCCGGGCACGAGGCCGGAAACGGACATTCGGCAGGCCATCGAACAGCTGATCGAGATCTCCGGTTCATGACCCGAGATCTCGATCAATAACCTCGGCGGCTCTTGAGACGCCTCGAGCTGATCCTCGTATTCGCCTCGGCATTCGCCGTGCTCTGGCCGGTGGTGTTCGGCGTGCGCCCGAGACGGGGGATCGTGGCGGGGGTCCTCGTCGTCGCCTTCGTCGCCCAGCTCCAGATCGAAGGCTACCGCTGGCAGATGGTCCCGCTGTACGGCGTCGCGCTCGGGCTCGCCCTCGGCGACGTCCTCTTCATCGACCGAACGCTCAGTTGGACCTCGCGGCTTTCGAGGGGTGTCTTCGGTCTCGCCGGCCTGACGCTGGCTGCCGCCCTTCCCTTGGCCCTGCCGGTGCCCGAGATCCCCCCGCCCCCGGGCCCGGAGGCGATCGGGGCAGTCACGGTGCACCTGGTCGACGTGTCCCGAGAGGAGATCTACGGCCCGGACCCCGGGGGACCCAGGCGCTTTCGCGCCCATGTCTGGTATCCGGCAGAGGCCTCTTCGGGCGTGGCGCCGGCGCCGTGGGTCACCGACTGGGATGTGGTGGTCCCGGCGCTGGCCCGGAGCATGGGTCTCCCCGGTTGGTTCCTCGACCACACCCGCTACACCGACTCTCATGCCCGGCGCTCCTTGCCCGTGGCTCCCGGTACCTTCCCGGTGGTCGTCTACAGCCACAGATGGAGCGGTCTCGGCTCCATCGCCGTCAACCAGGTCGAGGCGCTGGTCTCCAACGGCTATGTGGTCATCGCCCCCGACCACACCTATGGCGCGGTGGCCACCATCGGCAACGAAGGCGAGGTGGTGCCATTAGACCCGGCGGCGCTACCCGATCGTGGCGAGGTGGGCGACGCCGTCCACCTCGAGGCCGCCGCCGAGCTCGTCGACGTGTTCGCGGGCGACATCGTCACCATTCTCGACGGTCTCGAGGAGGGCGAGGAAGGTCCCTTCGGAGCCATCGCCGAGGTCGCCGACCTGACCCGGATCGGCGTCTACGGGCATTCCGTCGGGGGTGGGGCCGCCATACAACTGTGTCTCACCGATGAGCGATGCGACGCCGTGCTGGGAATGGACCCCTGGGTCGAGCCTTTCTCCGTCCGCACGCTGCGCATCAGCGCCACCCGGCCCGCCCTGTTCATGAGGTCCGACGGGTGGCGGGGCACGCCCAACGATTCGCTCCTGCGCGGCATCGCCGGGCGCAGCGAGGCGGTCACCTACTGGCTGGGCATCGAGGGAGCCGGGCACAACGATTTCACCGTCGCTCCCTTCTTCTCGCCGTTCGGCTATCAGATGGGGCTGAAAGGGCCGATCCCCACCGGGCGCCTCACCCCGATAGTCGACAACTACCTCGTCGGGTTCTTCGACGTCTTCCTGCTCGGTACCGGGACCGCACCGCTCGACTCGGTCGACTTCCCCGAGGTGGCATTGGAGGTCGTCTCCCCCTGAGCCGGGTCAGGGGGCGGGCCTTTGCCGGGTCAGGGGGCGGGCCTTTGCCGGGTCAGGGGGCGGGTCTTTGCATCGTGTCCCCGGTGACCTTCTGCCCGGGCTGCTCCCCGGCCAGGATGGCGTCGATGGTGGCGCCGAGGATGAAGGCGTTCGACTCGCCTACGAATTTTCCGACCACCGTTCCTTCTGCGTCCACGAAGAAAGTCTCCGGGATCCCGAAGACCCCATAGGCGATGGCGGCCCGGCTTCCCGGATCGGCGAGGTACAGCGCCGACTCCGCGGTCCCCGCCTCCTCCAGATACTCGAGCGTCCGCGCCGGGCTCTCCTGATAGCCGATCTGGACGAGTCTCACACCTCGGTCGGAGAAGGCGTCCGCCATTGCCGTGAGATCGTCGTGCTCGGCCCGGCATTGCAGGCACCACGAGGCGAAGAAGTTGATGACCACCACCTCGCCCTGCAGTTCGGACAGGCTCACGGTCGACGATCCGTCCAGGGTGGGGAGCGAGAAGCCCGGGGCGGGCTCACCGATGAGCGGCGATGGCACCAATCCCGGGTCGGTGCCGAACCGCGACGCCAGGATCACGGCGAAGACCACCGCACCCAGGGCCACCCCGAGTCCCAGCCAGCGAAGCCCCCGCCCGGTCATGCGCCGCAGGGCTCGTCCCGGCGAGCCAACTCCAGGTCTTCCTCCACCTGGGCCCGGGGCTCGCCTTCCAGCCCGCCCCGGTCGAGCACTTCCTGGAAGAGAGCGGCCGCCTCCTCGGGGCGGCCGGCGCCGCACCAGAGCACCTGGCCCTTCAGATAGAGGGCCACCGGTGTGGCCTGAATGCTCAGAGCCTGGTCGAGCAGAGCCAGAGCCGTCTCCACCTCTCCGTTCCCCTCGTAGGCCATCCACCCGAGCCGGGCGAGGGCGGTATGCGCCTGCTCCTGAGAGGCGTTTTCAGACTCGGCGACCGCCAGGTAGTGGGGGAAGGCCGAGCGGTAGTCGCCAACCTGGAAATAGCGCTCGGCCAGGGCGAGCCTCATCCCGTCGATGCGTGGATCGTCGGCGTTCGCGGAGACCACGGCCTCCATGGTCTCGTTGGAGACCTGTGAGGAGTCGACCCCGTCGAGGTCGGCCGCCCCGGCAGCGGGGCCGGGCCGATCCTGGATGGCAGAGCCTGCGGCCACGATCACTCCGCCCGCGGCCACGGCGAGGATCACCCCTCCCACCCACGCCCGGGCCCGGCTCCTGGGCCGGGGTGCGGTGACGGCGGCACCTTCCCCGGGTGGATGTGAGCGCCACCAGACGATGACCGAGATCCCGACGAGCAGGGCGAGCAGCGGCGCGAGCCACAGCCACAAGGTGCCTCCGGAGGCGGGTGGGTCGAGGAGGAGGGCACCCGTGTAGGAGGTGGTGATCTCGGAGATGATCTCCTCGTCGGTGGCGCCCTCGTCGACTCGCTGGCGCACCAGGGCCATCATGTCCCGGGCCATGGGCGCCGGGCTGTCGATGATCGCCTCGCCCTGGCAGACCGGGCACCTGATTCGGGACCCCAGTGCCTCTACGCGGTCCTCGGTGCCCGGAGCCGAGGCCATCAGCGTCACCAGGGTCACCAGTGCGGCTGCGATGAATCCCAGGTAGAGGAGGTTGCGCAGACGGTCAGACATCGGCGGTGGCCCGCGGCTCCACCGGGGTCTCGGAACGGCGCCGTCCGGCCATGGCCATCATTCCGCCGCCGGCGACCACGCCTCCGCCCAGCCAAATCAGCCAGATCATCGGGGAGGTGTCGAACTTGAGAGTGGCATCATCAGGATCGAGGAAGAGCATGGTCACGTAGATGTCCCCACCTGGGAGGTGGAGGGCGTCGGGCGTGGCGACGCCGGTCGGGTCGTTGCCGAAGTAGTTCGCCGCCGGCTCCAAAGAGGCGACAAAGGAGCCGTCCCTCGTCACGGTGAGCCGGGCGCCCGTGGTCGTCCTCCCTGGAGCGGTCCTCTGGAACGGAGACTCGTAGGTGAAGGTGTGGCCGGCGAAGGCCACGCTCTCCCCGGGGCTCATCTCGAGCTCGGTGTGGGAGCCGAGATTGGCGGCGAAGGCGATGCCAAGGGCGACCAGGACCACGCCGGCATGGCTGATCTGTCCACCCCAGAAACCAGGGTCCGATCTCAGCACCTCCAAGGCGGACCGAACCCCTCCCGGCCGGGAACGGGCTCGACGCTCCGCCTGCTGGAGAAGGACGCCAACGGCAGTGGCGACGACGAAGGTGCCGAGCACCACGGCGAGCACCACCCAGCCGATGCGGGTGACGGTGAGAGCGGTGACTATTCCCGCGGCGAGCGCGACGGCGACGGGGCCCCGCACCCTCTCCCAAAGCAGCGATGCGGGAGCGGATCGCCAGGGAAGGGCGGGGCCGATGCCCATCATGAGCAGCAGGGCGAAGCTGAGCGGCACCGCCAGCCGGTTGAAGAAGGGCTCGCCGACTCCGATCCTGGTCCCGGTGAAGGCCTCCACGATCAGTGGGTAGGTGGTGCCGGTCAGCGTGATGAAGGCGTACAAGGTGAGCAGCAGGTTGTTGGCCAGGAAGGAGCCCTCCCGCGAGACGAGATTGTCTATCCGCGGCGCCGAGGCCACCAGATGCGACCTCGTGGAGAACAATGTGAACGAGCCGACCAATACCAGCACCAAGAATCCGAGGAGCACCGGGCCGATGGCCGATTGGGTGAAAGAGTGGACGGATTGGATCGTCCCGGAGCGAGTCAGGAACGTGCCCAGGATGGTGAGGGCGAACGTCGAGATCACCAGGACGAAGTTCCAGGCCTGGAGCATGCCGCGACGCCGCTGCACCAGCGCCGAGTGGAGAAAGGCAGTCGCCACCAGCCAGGGCATCAGAGAGGCGTTCTCCACCGGGTCCCACGCCCAGTACCCGCCCCAGGAGAGCACCTCGTAGGCCCACCAGCCTCCCAAGACGATGCCTACGGTGAGAAAGGACCAGGCGAGAAGGGTCGATCGGTGACTCCGCCGCAGCCACTCCACGCCCGGGACGGCCAGGGCGAGAGCGGCGATGGCGTAGGCGAAGGGGACGGTCATCCCCACATAGCCGAGGTAGAGCATGGGGGGGTGGATCGCCATCAGGAGATGGTTCTGAAGCAGCGGGTTGGGCCCGTTACCCTCGGCCGGCGCCTCGGCCGGCGACCACGGCCAGGGGCTCGATCCGGCGCACCCGTTGGCCACGGCTTCGGTGCAGACCTCGAACGGGTTGGCCACCGTCAGCATGAGCCCGAAGAAGAACACGGCGACGACTCCCATCACGGCCAGGGCGCCGGCTCCCAGCGCATCGGGATTGGATCGATGGCGGCGAAGCACCATCCAGGTGAACCCGGCGAGGACCAAGCCCCAGAGGACGATCGATCCCTCCAGGGCAGCCCACGCGGTGGCCACATTGAAGGGGAACGGGGTGGTCGAGGCGTGGTTGTTGGCCACGTAGGCCAGGCTGAAGTCGTTGCTGAGCAGGGCGAGCTGCAGGGCGGCCATGGAGATCACCGCCCCGCCCAACATCAGCCGGGCAGCCGGCTCGAGCCCATACGCCTGGGCACCGCGAGATGCGCGCCAGCCTCGCCCCGCCAGCAGCAGTGACCCGAGCAGGGCGGCTGCCAGCCCGAGGGTTCCGAGGAGGGAGAGCATCAGCCCTCTGCTGCCGTCCCGCCGCGCTCGGGTATCCGATAGTTCTCGTCGTGGCGGATCAGCGCCTCGCCGGCGTCGAAGGTGTCACCCGACCACGAGCCGTCGAGCAGCACCGGCACGCCCTCGGCGAACAGGGGCGGCGGGCTGTTGCGGAGGATGACAGGGATCGTCGCTCCCCCGTCGGTCACCTCGAACCGATAAACCTCGCCACGCTCCACGGTTCCCTCCACGACCATCCCGGCGAGGCGGAACCGCTCCCCGTCGGGGAACTCGGCCCGCCGATCCACGGCCTCGGTCGGATACAGGTAATAGGTGAGGTTCTGGCCGAGGCCGATGAGGGTCATCGCTACGACGAGGGCGATCACCCCGCCGATGCCGAGGAGGACGAAACGCCGATGCTGCACGCTCAACCCCCGGCTCTGCGATGACGCAGATGGAGATAGACGGCGTATCCGACGATGACGCCGTAGGAGACCAAGAAGACGAGCGTCACCACCATCTGGTCAGACATCGCCGACCTCGCTCAACCGCGGCGGCTTGACCTCGGCTCCGGCCATCGCCTCCCGCTCTGCTGCCGATTCCTCGGCCTCGGCCACCTCCATTCGAGCCACCACGAGGGCCACATAGAGCAGGGTGAAGGCAGCCAGGTTCACCAGCATCGCGACCAGCATCTCCCGGGGCATGGTGGAGCCGTCGGGTCGGATCGACTGCGTCTGGTGGAGGGTGCGGAACATGTTCACCGAGAAGTAGACCAGCGGGACCTGAACCACGGCCACGGCGCCGAGGATGGCCGAACGCCGGGCGCGAACCACCGGGTCGTCGATGGCGCCGCGCAGTGCCAGATATCCGAGGTAGACGAAGAACATGACCGCCGTGGTGGCGAGGCGGGGATCGCCCCAGTCCCAGGCGGTGCCCCACACCCGCTGGCCCCAAATCATCCCGGTGGCGATGCCGATCGCGGTGAACAGGACCCCGACCTCGGCGGAGGCCATGGCAAGCCGGTCCCATCGGGGCCGTTTCTTCCACAGCCACATGATCGAGCCGAAGGCGGTGACGCCGAAGGCCAGGAAGGCGAGCCAGAGCGAGGGGACATGTATGTTGATGATCCGGCTGAACGCACCCTGGAGAGCGTCGGCGGGAGCGGTCAGAGCGAGCCAGAGGCCGACGGCGATCGCCAGCGCCGCCACTCCCACTAATACCGTTGCCCGCTTCATCGTGTCGCCTCTTCCAATGGTCTCGCCATGGCCACACCGGCCACGGCCAGCGCCAGGTCGGTGGTCAGCATGAGTAGTACCCAGGGAAGGATACCGGCGCCCGCCGCTATTGCCTCAAAGGTCTGAGATCCCGCGACGAGCAGCGGAATCGCCAGCGGGGCGACGATCAGGGAGGCCAGAGCCGTGCGGTCCCTGAGGCCCCAGGCGATCTCGCCGGCGAGGGTGCCCAGCTCGGACAGCCCCACCGCCACCATGACGATGGAGAGAGCGATGGCCGGGGCGGCCGCCAGAGGAAGACGAGGTCCGTAGAGAAGGACCATTGCCACGAACAGGACGACGAGGAAGGCCGTGGTGAGCAGCGACCCCGCCAGCACCCTCCCTGCGAAGCGGGCCGCCGGGTCCACTCCGAGGAGGGCGTGGAGGTCCCGTCTCTCCCGGTCGTCGGTGGAGGAGCGTCGCAGGGCGACCTGCATGCCGAAGAGGATGCCGAGGGCCCAGAACACCGCCGTCCCGATCTCGGAGACCAGGGTGATGCGGAGACCGAGCGCCATGGGGAACATGGCCAGGGCGACCAGGGCGAAGGGTGCGATGATGCGGAACGACTCGCCGAGCCGGCGCTCCAGCGCGAGGTCGACACGGGCCAGTTCGAGCGTCTGGTCGCCAAAGCTCACGCGCCGGCCACCAGCCTTCCCACTGCCAGTCCCATGACGGCGTCGCAGCTGGTCGACAGCCGCTCGGCGTCGTGGGAGACCATGACCGCCGCCCCGCCCCCGGCGACGGTGCGGGCGATCAGGGCATCGATGAGCTCTTGGGCGGAGGAGTCGAGGCCGTGGGTGGCCTCGTCGAGGAGGAGCAGACGGGGACGGGTGAGGAGCAGTCGGGCGACCTCGAGACGGCGCAGCATCCCGTGAGAGGCGGCTCCGGCCCTGGTCCGGGCGGCGTCCTCCAGGCCGACGACTCCCAGCGCACTCCGGGCTCGGGACAGCTCGAGTGCTGCGAGCCTGCAGACATGCTCCAGGTTCTCGGTGATGGTGAGCTCGGGGATGACCGCGGGGCGATGCCCCATCAGCCCGACCTCACTCCTCACCTCGTAGACCTGATCGGTGCCAAGGTCGGCGCCGAGGACGGTTCCCTGGCCGCGATCGATGCGGACCAGCGTCGCCAGGGTGCGTACCAGAGTGGTCTTACCGGAGCCGTTGGGCCCTGCGATCCCGATGACCTGGCGCGGGTGGAGGTCGAAGTCGATGTCCCTGAGAATGGTCTTGCCCCCCAGAGACACCCCCACCTGGCGAAGACTGCAGAGAAGGGCCACGCCGGGAGTCTCATCCTCCCCCCGGCCACTCTCAAGTCGGTGTGGTGATGCGCCGGCGGAGCCGTCCACCGATGAGGAGGGCGGCTGTGCCCAGTGCCAGCGCCGCCAAGTACCACCGAATCGGGCCGCCATCCAGGCTGGGACGCATCGGCTCGGTGAGCAGGCGGATCAGGGCGGCAGCTCCGAGTGCCGCCCCCGATTTGAGCAAGGGGCGCCAAGGGAGCTTGGACACCGTCCAGGCGGCGAGAACATAGGCGACGGCGGCGTAGAGCTCCACCGGATGCCGGGTGGGTGCACCCGGGGAGAGGCCCCAGGCCCAGGGGAGGTCGGAGATCGAGCCCAGGCAGGCCGATCTCCAGACACAGCCGGCATGCCAGCCGGCCAGACCGAGCAGGGCCGCGGGGGCCACCGCGTCGAGATGATCGATTCGGCCGCTGACCGACCAGAGGTAGGCGGTGATGCCGCCGATGACCGCGGCGCCGGTGTGCACCCCACCGCGGACGACCACGACGTCGAGAGGGTTGCTCAGCGGGTTGGCTCCCTGAGAGAGCATGGCCGCGACCCGTCCCGCCAGCAGACCGACGAGGATTGCGGTGACGATGTGGTCGACGGGACGGGCGGGGAGCCGATCGGGCCAGATCCTGGTGCCCGCCCACGCCAGGCCGACTCCGGTCAGGGCTGCCCAGAGCAGGGTCAGCTCCATTGGTGGGTCAGCCCGAGCCGAGTTGCAACAGCTCGTCCAGGCGGAGGGCCAGGGTCCGCTCGTCGATCATCCCGTTGTGAGTGTGGACCAGATCGCCGCCCGGCCCGAAGAAGAAGGTGATCGGGGTCCCGATACCGGCGAAGTGGTTGGGGACCGAGCGGTTGGGGTCGAAGAAGTGCTGGAACTCCAGCCCGAACTCGGCGAGGAACTCCCTGGCGTCCTCCCGGTTGTCCTGGACGTCGACGCCGATGAACTCGATTTGGGACCCGTATTCGACGAAGGCCTTGTTGAGCAGGGGAGCCTCGGCCCGACAGGGCAGGCACCAGGATGCCCACACATTGACCAGCGCCGGCTGGTCG
>JAHWLC010000170.1 GCA_019347585.1 Actinomycetota bacterium
ACCATCCACCCCGAGTTGCCCCCTTCGGACATCAACCGTGCCGCTGGCTGGTACCGGGAGAAGCTGGGCCTCGAGCCGGTCCTACACGGCAACGAGCCCGTAGAACCGGGCACCACGGAGTTCCACTCCGAGCTGCTCTACGACACCGGGACCGCCAGATTCGGGGTCTACGAGTCGTGGACCGCGGGAGGAACGAGGCCACCGCGGCCCGACTGGTGGTCGAGGAGTTCGACGCCGCTTTCGCCGAACTCCGCGCAGGCCATGTGTGGCCGTAATACCTGAGGTTCCGTTCTAGCCCTTGTCGTCGCCCTGGTAGCCCACCTTGCGCTCGGCCATGCCGCTCAGGATCTCGAGAACCACCCGGTTGGCCAGGTAGGCGGTCTGCTCCCCGGGGCCGTCGTAGGGCGGGGAGACCTCGACGATGTCGGCTCCGAGGACATTGAGCTCGCGTCCCATCCGGCGCACCGTGGCCAGCAGCTCCCGTGAGGTGAGCCCCCCGGGTTCGGGGGTCCCGGTACCCGGGGCCAGACCGGGATCGACGACGTCGATGTCCACCGAGATGAAGACCCCCTTGGCCCCACCTTCGAGGGCGTAGGCCACCGCCTCGTCGACCACCTCGTCCAGGCCCCGGCTCATGATCTCGGCCATGAAGAAGGTGCGCATCCGCTGCAGCTTCATCCAGCTGGTGACTTCGGGCTCGGGCCAGTACCCGCGCAGCCCGATCTGGACGAAGCGGTGCCCGGGCACGGCGCCGGACTCGATGAGACGTCGCATTGGGGTGCCGTGGCCGATGAGAGAGCCGTTTTGGGTGAAACCCGTGTCGGCGTGGGCGTCGAAGTGGATCAGCGCCACCTCGCCGAAGCCGTGGACGCGGGCAATGCCGAGCGCATCCGGCCAGGCGATGGTGTGGTCCCCTCCCAGGATGATGGGGACCTTGCCGGCGCCGGCCACGGCGGAGACCACCTCCGAGATCCGCTTGATCGACGTCTCCGGGTCGCTGGGGAGGACATATACGTCGCCGATGTCGACCACTCCCAATGTCTGCAGCGGGTCGATCCCGGTGGTGAGATGAGGGCGATAGCCGTCCATGGCGCCGTAGTCGGCGTTGCGGATGGCATCGGGACCGAACCGGGCCCCGGGCCGGTAGCTGGTTCCCTGGTCGAAAGGCGCCCCCAAGACCACGACCTCGGCGTCGCCGAGATCCTCCATCATCACCGCGGGCACGCCGAGGAACGAGCTGCGGGAAGCAAAGGAGATGTACTCGGCAGAGGCGAATGGGATCTCGCTGCGCCGCTTCTCGTAGGGGATGTACATCGGCCCGGTACGCTAACCGACGCTCCCCAGGATCCGAGGCCGATGACCCCCGAGCGCATCCAGCGCATCTACATCACCCTGCTATTGCTGCAGACGCTGGCGGCCTCTTTGATCTGGGGGATCAACACCCTCTTCCTGCTCGACGCCGGGCTGAGCCTCACCGGGGCATTCGTCGCCAACGGGGCGTTCACCGCGGGGATGGTGATCTTCGAGGTGCCGACGGGCGTCGTCGCGGATGCCGCGGGGAGACGAGCGTCCTTCATTCTGGGCGCGGCCACCCTTCTCGTCACCACCCTGGCCTATCTCGGGCTGTGGTCGGTGGATGCGCACATCATCTGGTGGGTGGTGGTCTCCGCCCTGATCGGATTGGGGTTCACCTTCTTCTCCGGCGCCACGGAGGCCTGGCTGGTGGACGCCCTGGATGCGACCGGCTACGAGGGTCAGATCGACATGGTCTTCGGCAAGGGTCAGGTCGCCGCCGGCGCCGCCACTCTGGCCGGCACGATTGGGGGAGGATTCCTCGCCCAGCTCAGCCTGGGGCTTCCCTACGCCATCCGGTCCCTGCTGCTGGTGGCGGTGATCATCGCCGCCGCGTTGTGGATGCACGACATCGGGTATGAGCCTAAGCGAGGAGAGCGAATCTCCGAAGAGGTGAGGGCCATCCTGTCGAATTCGATCAAGCACGGTTTCGGCAACCCGCCGGTGAGGATGTTCCTCCTGGGAGCGCCGTTCGCGATGGGGGTCGGGATCTGGGTGTTCTACGCCTTCCAGCCCTACCTGCTCCAGCTCTTCGGCGACGAGAGCGCGGTTTACCTGTCCGGCATCGCCGCAGCCATCTTTGCCGTCGCCCAGATGGCCGGCGGCGCCTCGGTCAGCCTGGTGCGGCGTCTTCTCGACCTGAGGACCGTTGGGGTAGGCGCCGAGGTAGTCATCGGCGCGGTGGCGTTGGTCGGGGTGGGGCTCGCCGAACAGCTCGCCATCCCCGTGGGTTTCTGGGTCGGGATCGTCCTCCTCGCCGTGGTTGCGATGGCGGGCGCGGTGTCGACACCGCTGCAGCAAGCCTTCATAAACGAGGTGATCCCCTCGGGCCAGCGAGCCACCGTTCTGTCGTTCCACTCGCTCATGGGTAGCGCCGGAGGAGTGGTGTTCCAGCCCGCACTGGGTCGGGTGGCCGACGTGTGGTCGTTGGGTGTGGGCTATGTGGTCGCGGGCGCGCTCTACGCCCTGCGCCTCCCGTTCATCATCGCCGTGCGGCGCATGGACCTGGAAGCCGATCGGGTCAAGCAGGCGCAGGCTGCGCCATCGATCGAGGATCTGGCATGATGTCGGCCGTGGCCGAGCGCACCGAGGATCACGAGGATGAGCGATCGTCGAGAATGGGCCGGGCGATCACCCGAGGAATCATCGTCGCCATGCCCGTGTGCGTGATCGGGCTCACGCTGGCGATTTGGGTGCTCACCGATCAGGGATTGATGGACTCGTTCGTGACCGCCATCCTCCCCGGCACTGCCCTGGGCGGGTTCGCCGGCGGATTCGCCGGCCTGGCCGCCAGCATGGACTGATCAGTCCCGGCGACCCGACCGCAGGGGACCTCACTCCTCGCGGAGGCTGAAGACGATGGTCTGCAGGTCGGTGAACTCGTGGGTCCGCTGCCGGCCCCACCCGGTGTCGGTCCCCGCCGCCCCGCCGAAAGGCTGGAAGGTCTCCCAGGTGTCGGTGGAGTCGTTCACGATCACCGTGCCCGAGCGGATGCGGTCGGCGTAGTAGAAGGCCTTGCTCAGGTCATTGGTGAACACCGCGGCCTGCAGGCCGAGACGGGTGCGGTTGGCCACCGCCACCGCCTCCTCGTCGTCGGCCGCGGTGAGAATCGGCACCACCGGCCCGAAGGACTCCTCCTGGGAGACCAGCGAGTCCTCGGGAACGCGGTCGACGATGGTGAACTCGTAGTAGAGGTCGGTCGGATGCCCGGAGGCGCGCCTCCCGCCGACGAGCACCTCGGCCCCTCGCACCGCGGCGTCGGCGAGATGACGGTCCATCTTGGCCGCGGTGGCCTCGTTGTTGAGCGGGCCCATGTTGGTCGTGTCGTCGAAAGGATCGCCCAGGCGCACGTCTCCGGCCGCCTTCATCGCCGCCTCCACGAAATCGTCGTGCACCTCGTCGAGCACGATGAGGCGCTCGGTGGCCACGCAGACCTGCCCGGCGTTGTAGTAGGCGCCGTAGACGGCTGCCTCGGCGGCTTTTCCGATGTCGGCGTCGGAGGTGAC
>JAHWLC010000171.1 GCA_019347585.1 Actinomycetota bacterium
CGGTGATCGACCTCGACGCCCTCGTCGAGCTCGATCGCCAGCATCGCTCAGCTCTTCAGGAGGCCGAAGAGCTGCGGGCGCGACAGAAGGAGGCCGGCCGGGAGATCGCCACCCTGGACGGGGAAGCCAAGGAAAGGGCCATCGCCGCCGTCTCCGATCTTGCCGCCGAGGTGAAGAGCGCCACCGCCGAGGCCGACGTGCTTAGTGATCGTTTCCGGCTGGCCGGGCTCGAGGTGCCCAATCTGGTGGCCGACGACGCCGCCGACGGCTACACCGAAGAAGACAACGTCGAGTTGAAGCGGGTCGGCGGTTCCGGCACCGAGGGGACCGACCATGCCACGCTCGGCCAGTCGCTGGACATCATCGACACCGAGCGGGCGGCCAAGGTTTCGGGCTCCAGGTTCGGGTACCTGAAGGGGAAGGGCGCCCTTCTCGAGCTGTCCCTGGTGCGCTGGACCATGGACCATCTCGTCGAAGCGGGTTTCATCCCGATGATCCCCCCGGTCCTGGTGAGAGAGCACGCGCTGGAGGGAACCGGTTTCTTCCCCGAGGCAAGGGAGCAGGTGTACGAGATCCCCCGCGACGAGTTGTTCCTGGTGGGGACCTCGGAGGTCTCCCTGGCGGCCTATCACGGCGAGGAGATCTTCGACACGGATGATCTCCCGGTGCGCTACGCCGGCTTCTCCACTTGTTTCCGGCGGGAGGCCGGCACCTACGGCAAGGACACTGCGGGGATCTTCCGGGTCCACCAGTTCGACAAGGTGGAGATGTTCGTCTTCACCACCCCTGAGGCCTCGGCGGAGGAGCACGAGCGGCTTCTCGCAGTCGAGGAGGCCTTGGTCCAGGAGCTGGAAGTGCCCTATCGGGTGGTGAACGTCGCCGCCGGGGATCTCGGGGCGTCGGCGGCGAAGAAGTACGACATCGAAGCCTGGTTCCCCGGAGAGCAGGCCTTCAGGGAGATCACCTCGTGTTCCAACACCACCGACTACCAGGCTCGTCGTCTTCGGGTGCGGTTCCGGCAGGATGATGGCAACACCGTGGCGCACACCCTGAACGGGACCGCACTCGCTGGGCGGCACATCCTCGCCATCCTGGAGAACCACCAGCGTCCCGATGGCTCGGTTGCCATCCCCGAGGCGCTGTGGCCCTACACCGGGTTCGATTCGATCGAACCGTGAGCGAGGCCTCCGATCCGGTCTTCGCCCGGATCGCCTCCCGCTACGACCTGATCAACCGGATCCTCTCCTTGGGTCGGGAGCGGAAGTGGCGGCGGCGGGGAGTGCAGATGCTGCCACAGGGGACCGTGCTCGACCTGGGATGCGGCACCGGGAACACCGACTTCGGGACGCGTCGGGTGGTGGGCCTCGACCCGGTGGTGGAGATGATCGCCCTCAGCCCGCTGCCCGACCGGGTGGTCGGGGTGGGTGAGACGCTTCCGTTCCGCGACGACGCGTTCGACGGTGTCTTTACCGGATATGTGATGCGCAACCTCACCTCGGTGAACAAGACGCTCGAGGAGGCACATCGGGTGCTCCGCCCCGGCGGCGTAGTCGTCGTCATCGACCTAGGCCGCCCCGCCAAACCGGTGCTGCGAGTGCTCCACCGCATCGGCACCGCCCTGATTCTCCCCCTGGTCGGGCTGGCATTGGCGCGATCGCCCGGCGAGTATTGGTATCTCCACCGCAGCCTCGACTCGTTGCCACCACCGGAGGAGTTGTACCGCGGCCACCGGCTCGGACTCGAAGAGGTCTGGAGGATGGGCATGTTCGGCTTCGTCTACGGCGCCCGGCTGCGCAAGAGATGATCGTGACCCCGCCGTCGAGGCCCGGTGCACGCCGTCGACGCCGGTCGCCGGCTCGGGCCAGGTGACCCCGCTGACCCGGAGCGGGCCACTTAGGGCTGCTTCCTTCCGGACCTGACCCGGTTCGTGGTGCTCCGCCGAGCGGGACCCGGCCTTCAGCGCCGCGTGCCGGCATCCGGGCGGGATGCCCCGGCGTGTCGCGGCCCCTCGGGCGGGGGATTCGGTCCCGCATGAAGAGGATTTCGGGTTCAGGGCACCCCTAACGCCCCACCTACACGATCACCCACAGGGTACTGCCGAGCTTTCTGTGAGTAAAAAGGTCCGGAAACCGGGCTTTTCCCTTCACAGAAACGGTTAGCGACTCCTCTCTAGCCCGTGTTAGCGTGCCCGGAATGACCGTCAGGCGTTTTGGTCCTTACTTTCCGCGGATCTTCACCGCGGCGCTGCTCGAGGAGATGGCGTTCGCCCTATTCATCCATTTCCCCGGGTACCTGAGCGGGCTCGGCGCCACCGAAGGGCTGATCGGGGTCCTCTATGCGGCGTCGGCGATCATCGGGCTCTCCCTCCGCCCCGCCTTGGGGAGGATCCTCGACCGGACCCACCGGCGCACCGTGATCCTGGCCACCGGGGCGCTCAACGCCACCGCGATCCTGTTGCTGGTGACCACCTCGGTGTGGGGCCCGTGGCTGTGGGCCCTCTTCCTCGTGCAGCGGATCATGCAGCTCGCCCTGTTCACCACGATGCTCACCTACGGCGCCGACTCGATCCCGGTGGAGACCCGGACCCAGGGCCTGGCCATCTTCGGGCTCTCCGGCCTCATCCCCATCGGAGTGTCGGGATACCTGGGGGACGTGGTCATCGCCTCGTTCGGCTTCGAAGGGATGTTCTGGCTCGCCGCCACCCTGAGCGCCCTCTCGTTCACCGTGGTCTGGACCCTCCCGGTCCTCCCGGTGCGGGGGAGCAGCCCGCGACGCAGCTTCTGGGCGGCCATGGCCCAGGCAGACCTGCTCCCGCTCTGGTTCGCCACCCTCCTCTTTTCGCTGGGGCTGGAGACCCTGTTCACCTTCACCCGGACCTACGTGGACGCCAGGCAGGTGGGCAGCGCCGGGGCCTTCTTCGGTGTTTACGGGATCGTCGCCGCCGCCACCCGCATCCTGGGCGGGCGCCTCTACGACCGCATCCCACATCGCCCCCTGCTCGTCTCGTCGATCGCGATCTACGGCGTGGGGCTGGGGATCATGGCCCTTGCCGGCACCACCGGCGCCCTTCTCCTCGCTGCGGTGGCCTGCGGTTCGGCGCACGGCGCCGCCTTCCCGCTCCTGTCCAGCGAGGTGGTGAACCGAGCCCGCGTCTCGGAGCGGGGCTCGGCGATGTCCGTTTTCACCTCGATCTTCGATATCGCGCTGCTCTTCGGTGCTCCCGCGGTGGGATTCATCATCGAGGGATTCGACTACCTGGTCGCCTTCTCGATGACGGGTCTCGCCCTGGTCGGCGGGGCGGTCGTATACGGATTCTGGGACCGGAGGCTGGTGAAGTCCTCAGAGCCGCTTGTCGGCGAAGAAGCCCTCGAGTAGCCGGCGCGACTCCTCGGCGAGGACACCGTCGAGCATCTCGATGCGGTGGTTGAGCCGGCGGTCCTGGGGGATGTTGTACAAGGACCAGGCAGCGCCCGCCTTGGGATCGGAGGCGCCGTAGACGAGGCGGTCGAGCCGGGCCCACACCGCGGCACCGGCGCACATCGGGCAGGGCTCGAGCGTG
>JAHWLC010000172.1 GCA_019347585.1 Actinomycetota bacterium
GGGCCATCGTGCCCACGTCCCCCCACGATGACAAGACGACGACGGCTAGCCAAAAGTCTCCGACAGCCGCCGGACCCGGTTCGCGATCAGGCCGGGGCGTTCCATGGGGAGGAAGTGGCCGGAGTCGGGGACCACCTCCATCCCTGCGCGGCCCATTCGCTCTGCCTGGGACCGCGCCAGTTGCGGGCTGAGAGTGTCCGACTCCGCTCCACAGAGGACGAGCGCCGGGACCTCGATCTCGCCGAGACGATCCCAGGTGTCGTGGTCGTTGGAGCCCCGGTACACCTCGGCTTCGACCCGGGGGTCGCAGGCGAGCTCGACGGGCCCCTCGCCCACCAGTCCGCAGTCGACATAGCCGTCGATGGCTTCGGGATGCCATCTCGAGAAGGCGGCGCGGGTCGAGAAGTTCTCCCGGGCCGCCTCACGACCGGGAAAGGCATCCTTCCGCTTCGCGGCCACCACGGCGAGCTCGTGCTCCTGGCGGCGATGCGGCCCGGGGAAGATGATCGGCTCGATCAAGAGGAGAAAGCGGAACCGCTTCGGATCGGCGAGCTGGGCCATCGCCAGCGCCGCCGCTCCCATCGAGTGCCCCACGCCGATCCCGCCGGGCTCGGTGATCTCCAGGACATGCTCGGCGAAGACCTCCCACCCGAACGGCGGCTCCAGGTGGGGGCCGCTCCCGTGGCCCGGGAAATCCCACGCCACGCAGTGGATCCCCTCGAGCTGGGAGATCACCGGGCGCCAGACTCCGGCGCAGAAGCTGGTGGCATGTGCCAGGTAGACCGTCATGGCAGCGAGCGTAAAGAGGGCGCCTCGCTTCACCGGCCCCGGCGGAGTACTTTTGGACGCCAGGAGATCCGGACCCCATTGCCCTACCTCTACGACTTCGACCAGGCCGACGGCTCGGACACAGACCTGCTCGGGGGCAAGGGGGCCGGCCTCGCCGAGATGACGGAACTCGGGCTGCCGGTGCCGCCCGGATTCATCATCACCACCGAGACCTGCCGTACCGCCAAGGAGGGGGGGAGCCCGCCGGAGGGGCTGTGGGGCGAGGTGGCCGAGGCGATGCGCCGACTGGAGGCCAAGACCGGGCGCACCTTCGGCGGAGGCCCGACGCCGCTGCTGCTCTCCGTCCGCTCGGGTGCCAAGAGTTCCATGCCCGGGATGATGGACACCATCCTCAACCTCGGGATGAACGACCGGATCGTCGAGTCGCTCGCCGGGTGGGCGGGTGACCCCCAATTCGCCTGGGATGCCTACCGCCGTTTCGTCCAGATGTTCGGCAACGTGGTGCTCGGCATCGACGAGCACCGATTCCAGGAGGTGCTCACCGAGGCGCGAAGACGGAGGGGAGCAGAGGACGAGGCGTCGCTCAGCGCGGCCGACCTCGAGGAGGTCACCCGCCGCTTCCAGGAGATCGTCGAGGAAGAGCGGCCCGGGGAGCTTCCGGAGGACCCGTCGATCCAGCTGGAGCAATCGATCGGCTCGGTCTTCGCCTCCTGGGACAATCCGAGGGCGGCCGAGTACCGGAGACTCAACGGCATCCCCGACGGTCTGGGCACGGCGGCGACCGTCCAGATGATGGTGTTCGGCGACCTGGGCGGGGACTCGGGCACCGGGGTCTGCTTCACCCGCGATCCGGGGACCGGCAGCTCTGACCCCTACGGCGACTACCTGCCGCAGTCCCAGGGAGAGGATGTGGTGGCCGGGATCAGGAACACCCTCACCCTCGACGATCTCCGCGAGCTGCACCCGGTGGCGCATCAGGAGCTGCTCGCGGTGATGGAGACCCTGGAGAAGCACTACCGGGACATGTGCGACATCGAGTTCACCATCGAGAGAGGCGAGCTCTACATACTGCAGACGAGGGTGGGGAAGCGCACGGGCGAGGCCGCGGTGCGTCTCGCGGTGGCCATGGTCGACGAGGGGCTCATCGACCAACGCACCGCGGTGGGTCGGGTGGAGCCGTCGGCCCTCGAGCAGCTCTACCGGCCCCGCATCTCCTCCCACAGCTCGGTCACCCCCGTGGCCTCGGGCGTGGCGGCCTCCCCCGGCGCAGCTGTGGGGCGGGTCGCCTTCTCCTCGGAGGAAGCGGTGAGGATGGCCGTGGACGGTGGGCCGGTGATCCTGGTCCGCCCCGAGACCACACCCGAGGACATACGTGGGATGGCCGCCGCCGCCGGCATCCTCACCAGCCACGGGGGAAAGACTTCCCACGCCGCGGTGGTCGCCCGCGGGATGGGGAAGCCGGCGGTCACCGGCGCCTCCGGGCTCATGGTCGACTCGTCGGCGCGTGTCGCCCACGCCGGTGACGTCGACATCGCTGCCGGCGACGAGATCACCATCGACGGGACGTCGGGGCGCGTCTTCATCGAGCCCGTCGAGCTGATCGAGCCCGATCACATCCCCGAGCTGTCCCGCCTCCTGGAGTGGGCCGACCAGATCAGGACCCTCGGCGTCTGGGCCAACGCCGACACCGGCGAGGACGCCCGCCGGGCCAGGGAGAGGGGCGCGGCCGGGATCGGCCTCGCCCGCACCGAGCACATGTTTCTCGGGGAACGGCTCCGTGTCGTGCAGAGGGTCATCCTCGCCACCGACGCCGACGCGCGCGATAACGCGCTCGATGAGCTGGAGAGGCAACAGGTCGGGGACTTCGAGGAGATCCTCGAGGCCATGGACGGCTTGCCGGTGGTGATCAGGCTCCTCGACCCTCCCCTTCACGAGTTCCTCCCCTCCCGTCTCGAGCTGGAGCAGGAGGCCCTGCGCCGGGTGAGGGCAGGGAGGCCGATCGACGATCTGCAGAGGATGTCCGAGCAAGTTGCCCGCTGGGAGGAGACCAATCCCATGCTCGGCCTTCGCGGGGTCCGTCTCGGGCTCATGCTGGACAAGCTGTACCGCATGCAGGCGAGGGCGGCCGTGACTGCAGCTGCCAACCGTCTCGCCGCCGGGGGGACCCCGCGACTCGAGATCATGGTCCCGCTGGTATCCACGGTCGAGGAACTGCGCCGCATGCGGAAGACGATCGAGGAGGAGATTGCCGTTGCGGTCGACGCCGGCAACGATCTGGAGGTGCCGGTGGGGACGATGATCGAGCTCCCGCGGGCCGCGCTCACGGCGGGCGATATCGCAAAGGTGGCCGACTTCTTCTCATTCGGCACCAACGACCTGACCCAGATGACCTTCGGCCTGAGCCGGGACGACGCGGAGGGCCTGTTCCTCCGCGACTACCTGGAACAGGGCATCCTCACCTCCGATCCCTTCCAGACGCTGGACGAGGAGGGGGTGGGAAGGCTCATCAGGGTCGCGGTCAAGGAGGGAAGGGAGGCCAACCCCGAGCTGGTGGTGGGCCTCTGCGGGGAGCACGGAGGCGATCCCAAGTCGATCGCGTTCGTGCGGACCCTGGGCCTCGACTACGTCTCCTGCAGCCCTCCGCGGCTGGAGGGCGCCCGCCTCGCCGCGGCGCAAGCCGAATCAGGCCTCGATCAAACCGTCGATCG
>JAHWLC010000173.1 GCA_019347585.1 Actinomycetota bacterium
TCACGATCCAGACCACCAGCGCCACCACCCCCACCAGGGTGAGCAACAAGCCCACGTTCTCCGCCCAGGTGTTGCGAAACTCCAGCACCACCTGGTCGTCGGTGGGCACCACCACCATCAGCGAGGGCGCGGCCCGGTAGGGGCCTTCCGCGCCGGTGGCGGTCCAGTTGGGGAAGTAGGAGACCTTGACCAGGTGGGGCACCCCAATCGCGCCGGTCTGGAAAGTGATGCGGTGATGGTCGACCTCGATGTCGCTCACCGGGTTCTCCGCTACCGACAGGGCGGTGTCGGGACGCTCGGCCAGAGTCGAGATCCGGGGCCAGTCATCGGGGCCGTCGGCCACCACCCACCGGTGCATTTGGTCGATGTCCTCGTACCACTCGAGGGCAAAGTCGTGGAACTCCCCGGGGACGGCCTCCCCGCTGGCCGGGTCGGCCGATGCCGGCTCGTAGACCGAAGGCTGGTGGGTGGCGGCGACCACCAACCGGGTCTCGGGAAGGGCGAACACTCCGAACGGCGCGGCCGTGGCCAGCCTCTCCAGGCCGACCTCTTCTTCGGCCTTCTCCGCCGCCTCCGGGGTGAACGAGACGTAGTAGCTGACCCCGTAGAGGTCCATGTGGTCGAGCCCGCGCTCCATGTCGAAGGTGTGGTATTGGAGACCGGGCACCGGATTGGAAGGCTGGTAGGACATCTCGGAGTGATTGATGAAGTGGAACGGCGTGGTCAGCGAGGACTCGAAGTAGAGGCCCTCCATCGACTGGTGCGAGCCCTCCGTCCAATAAGGGATGAGCATGGGTGACATCGGAGTCCCGTACCTGTTGAGCTCGCTGCTCGACTCCCACATGACCCGTCCCGGCGGAAGCTCGTCGAGGGTCGTCATCAGGCTCTGATACTCGGGCCAGGGATCCTTCGCCTCGTAACCTTCGTAGTTCCATCTCGCCCACCCGTCGACGAAGGTGACGCCCGCCGTGGCCCCGAGGACGACCACCGCCACCGCGGTGGTGGCGAGGAAGCGCCGGGTGTCGATCTCGGAGGGGAGGAGGAGGGTCAGCGCCGCCGCTCCCAACCCGATGAGCGCCACCGCCAGCCACACCCATTCCGGAGCTTCGGCGGAGTCGGCGGCCAGGCCGGCGGCAGTGGCGAAGGCCAGGACGACCACCGCCGTGCCCGCGTACCTGGTGACCCGGGCCGGGAGCCGGCGGGCGAGCCACACCACCGCCGCCCCCAACCCGATGGCGGCGAAGAAGGCGACGCCGAAGTACCAGTAGGGCAGGAGACGGCCGTTCCACAGCTTCCACCGCTCCTCGGTGAACAGCTCGGGCAGCACCTGGGGCATGAGGTTGGGCAGCGGGAAGTAGATGAGCGGGAGCAGCGTGGCGCCGATCATGGGGGCGACTCGCGAGGTCCGGCGCAACGCCCACACCGCCGCGGGGATGGCCACCGGGAGCAGGACCCACAGCTCGACCGGGAACACCTCGTTCCAGCCGTCGAGCGGGGTCCAAGCCATGTCCGAGCTGAGCCCGATGCGGGCGATGAGAGGGAGGGCCCATACCGCGGCGATGGCGAATCCCCAGCCCCAAGTGAGCACGGTGCGCCCCGGGCCGCGGCGCCAGCCGAGCACGAACAGCGATGCGAACACGACCACGATCGTGGTGAGGACATGGGACAGCGCCGTGGCCGCCAGGGCCAAGGCGGCCCATGGGAGGTACCTGGTGTGCTCCCTCACCCCCTTGATGAGCAGACCGAGATAGACGAGAGAGAGCGAGAACGACCACGAGTAGGAGAACTCGCCGGCGAGGGTGGAGGCGATGTTGCCGCCGTAGATGGAGAAGCTCTCCATGAAGGCGAACACGGCGCCGGCGCCACTGGCGACCAGCGCCACGGTGCGGCCGAGGAGGAGCGCCCGGGCGTGGAAGTAGACCGCAAGGGGAAGGGCGAGGAGCCCGAGGACGGTGACGATCTTGAAGGCGGCGCCGTACGGGACCAGGGCGTCGAGGGCGACGATGGTGAGGGACGGCAGCGGGAAGTAGAAGTAGAAGGCGGGGAAGCCGGCGAACCAGTCGTTCGACCACCCCATGATCCGACCCTCGGGGAGCAAGGTGTCGCGGAGGAAGGCCGGCCCGTAGACATGGGCCCCCATGTCGCCGCCGGTGGGTGTCGTTGCCGACACCAGCAGCCAGGGGTTGAGCACCATCAGGATGATCAGCGAGGTGCCTGCGATGAGGAGGGCGGGGAGGAGGGGGCCGCGCCCCCACACCCTTCGGATTGTGGTCACCGGCTCGCCTGGCGCACTATCTCCAGGATCTGGGCGACGTCGATGTACTCGCCACCTTTGTCCCACCACTTCCGCTCGCAGTTGTGACAGAAGAAGAAACGGACCTCGATGTCATCGGGGAGCACGTGCTCGATCTCGAGCACATCTTCTTGGGAGCAGCGGGGACAGTCCATTTTGGGGTAATGGTATGGGATGGCGGGCTAGGACATGGTAAGGCGGCGGCGTCCCTAGGACAATGACTCGTCTTCGGGGAGACGGCCGACATAGCGGCTGCGCCGTTTGCCGTTCTCGGTCCAGTAGGCGTACCAGTACGGCCCGTGGGGGCAAGTCCCGCACTCGGCCTTGCCGCAGCGGACCATCTGGCTCCGCATGCCGACGGCCGGCTCGCTGGCCTCGGGGGGGACGCCGGAGCGCTCGAGGTGGGCCCGGGCCAGGATCTGCAGCCGCCGCAGGTCGTGCGCATCCATTTCTTTGACCGCGTCGAGCAGATCGCGGTCGAGGGACATCAGGCGACGTGTACCGGGGCGAAGAGACGGGTGACCGTGCGACGGTCGGAGAGAGTCCAGCCCTGAGGAGGGATCATGCGGTCGGCGTGGTCGGCACAGAGGATGTAGCCGTACGGCTGCACCACCTCCAAGATGTCGTCGAGCCACACCGCCTTGTCCTCGTACGAGAAGCTCATCAGGGCGGCGCCCGGTGCCCGGCATCGGGCGCAGTTGAGGGTCATGGCCGCCACGCTAGGAATCGGGCGGCTCCCATTCAAGGACCCAGCCGGATACGGTCCGGCTGGCCCCGCCAGAGACGGCCGGACCCGTCGGCCGCCACGACCATGGTGGCGGGCACCACCTCCACACCCAATCCGGTGAAGATCTCGGGGCTGGTCTCCCAGGCGATCTCCCTGTAGCCCTGCTCCCCCAGACGCTCGTCGAGCTTGGCCCGGGCGGTCCGGCAGTCGCCGCAGTCCGCAGAGGTGAACAGATAGACACCCGGAGGAAGCCGGGTGACGGCGAAGCGGCGGGGCGCGGTGTGGAACGCCCGGCGGCGCACCGCCACCACGATGGCGGCGACGAAGAGCGCGGCGGCGATCAGCGCGATCCGGGTCCAGAGCTCATCCATCGGTGAGGGGCACTCCGAGCGCCGCCAGGG
>JAHWLC010000174.1 GCA_019347585.1 Actinomycetota bacterium
ATCAGGGAGGTCCCGTTCTCCATGGCCTTCGCCGCCATATCCAGTCCGTCGGTATCGGGGGCGAGCGCTTCGTCCGGCGGAGTCCCGTACCCGATCCCGTGGTGGAACTGGTCGCCCGTCGCCACGATCACCGCGTTCTCGGCGATCCGCGCCGTCTCCTCGAGGTTGGGCAGGTCGCCGGGTCGGCCACCCGCAAGATAGGGATAACGCTCCACGAGACGGCGCCCGTTCATGCCGAGATCGCGAGTGGCGGCCTCCCAGAAGTGACGGAGGCTTCGCATGGCGTGATCGCCCTGCCACTCCTCCCGAAAGTCGAGACCGGGCCCCTGGATGCCCCAGGTCTCGTGATCTGAGGGGGAGCCGCCGGCGGCCACGTCCTGGCGGGCCTGCTCCATCTCGTCGGTGAAGGCGTGGAGGACGCTGATGGCGAGGACCGTTTCCGCTCCGCTGTCGATACAGGCGTTGACCGCGGCGGCGACATGGCGTCCGCAGTCGGCCACCCCGACGTGGGCGAACGTGATCACTCCTCCTGCCGCCAGCTCGCCGCTGAAGTCCCAGGTCTCCGCGGCTTCCTCGAGCATCCGCCGGGTGCCTTCCTCGCCGAGCTCTTCGTGCTCGCGCCGGTACCGCTCGTTGATCTTCCGTCGCAGGGCGGGCCGGTCCAGGATCACCGCTCGAACTCTACGGAGAAAGGAGGTGACCGTCGTTAACCTCGCGGATCCCCATGAGAAGCGGCGAGATTCGAAGGTCTTTCATCGAGTTCTTCGCCGCGCGCGATCACGAGGTGCGGCCGTCGGCGTCGCTGATCCCCACCGATCCCACCCTGCTGCTGACCAACGCCGGGATGGTCCCGTTCAAGCCCTATTTCCTGGGAGAGGAGGACCCGCCGTGGGACCGGGCGGTGTCGGTCCAGAAGTGCGTTCGCACCATCGACATCGAAATCATCGGTACCACGGAGAGGCATCTCTCATTCTTCGAGATGCTGGGCAACTTCAGCTTCGGCGACTATTTCAAGGAGAAGGCCATCCCGTGGGGCTACGAATACGTCACCGACGTCCTCGGGCTTGACCCGGAGCGGCTCTGGTTCACCGTCCACGAGACCGACGACGAGGCCGAGGAGATCTGGATCTCCCAGGTGGGGGTGCCCGCCGGGCGAGTGCAGCGGGGCGGGCGGGACAACTTCTGGCAGATGGGTGTCGCCGGGCCGTGCGGGCCGAGCTCGGAGATCTTCTACGACAAGGGGGACCGGTTCGGGGACGCCGGCGGACCGATCGGGGGCGACGAGGACCGCTACGTCGAGATCTGGAACCTGGTGTTCATGCAGAACGTCCAGGACGAGCCCTATCACGTGGTGGGGGATCTCCCCGCGAAGAACATCGACACCGGGATGGGTCTCGACCGGGTGGCGGCGGTGTTGCAAGGAGTCCGGTCGGTGTTCGAGATCGACACCACCCGTGAGGTGCTGAGGACCGCCGAGCGGTACACCAAGCTCGAGTACGGGGCGAGCGAGCGCTCCGATGTCTCCCTCCGAATCCTCGCCGACCACGGCAGGACCGTCACCTTCCTCATCGGCGACGGGGTGGTCCCCTCCAACGAGGGCCGGGGCTACGTGCTGCGTCGGGTGCTACGCCGTGCGGTCCGCCACGCCTGGCAGCACGGCGGGGAGGGGCTGGTCGTCCCACGGCTCGTGGAGACGACGATCGGCGTCATGGGGGATGCCTATCCCGAGCTGGAGGAGAAGCGCGACCTCCTCCTCGACGTGGTGACCCGGGAGGAGGAGAAGTTCCGCCGGACCCTCGAGTCGGGACATCAGCTGCTCGACACCGAGCTGGCCGCCTCGGAACGTCTGCCCGGTGCCGCCGCCTTCAAGCTGCACGACACCTACGGCTTCCCCATCGATCTCACCAAGGAGATCGCCGCCGATCGGGGTGTCGAGGTGGACCTCGCGGGCTTCGAGGCGGAGATGGCCCGCCAGCGGGAGCGGGCCCGGGCCTCCTGGAAGGGCTCGGATGCGGCCGGAGCGCCCGAGGTGTACCGGGAGATCGTGGAGGATCACGGTCTGACCGAGTTCGTCGGATACGACTTCGAGACCTCCGACGCCGTCCTTCTCTCCATGGTCGCCGACGGGGAGACGGTGCAGCGCGTCGGAGAAGGCCAGGAGGTCGAGATCTTCCTCGACAAGTCGCCGTTCTACGCCGAAGCCGGCGGGCAGGTGGGAGACACGGGGATCATCGAGACCGCCACCGGGACCGCAGAGGTGAGGGACACCCAGCATGCCATCCACGGTCTCCAAGGCCATCGGGCCCGGGTCACCAGCGGCCATCTGGTCACCGGGCAGCCGGTCTCCGCCTCCATCGACTCGCCGCGGCGGGAGGGGATCCGCAAGAGCCATACCGGCACCCATGTCCTCCACTGGGCGCTGCGCGATGTCCTCGGGGACCACGCCGGCCAGGCGGGATCGCTGGTCGAGGACGGTCGGCTCCGCTTCGACTTCTCCCACTTCTCCCAGACCGCACCCGAGGAGCTGGGCGAGGTGGAGGAGGAGGTCAACCGGAAACTGGTGTCGAACCACCGCGTGTCCACCACCATCACCACCAAGGAGCAGGCGGAGGCGATGGGCGCCCTCGCTTTCTTCGGCGACAAGTACGGGGACATCGTGCGGGTGGTCGAAGTGGGCGACTTCTCCACCGAGTTCTGCGGGGGCACCCACACCCACACCTCCGGCCAGGTCGGCCCTCTGCTCATCGTCTCCGAGTCGTCCATCGGCTCCAACCTCCGCCGCATCGAAGCGCTCACCGGGATGGCCGCGTACGACCAAATCGTGTCGATGCGGGCCAGCCTCAACCAGGCGGGAAGCCTGCTCAAGACGCCCCTCCGGGAGGTGCCCGCCCGGATCGACGCTCTGCTGGAGAGGGTTGCGGGTCTCGAGGAGAAGCTGGAGAGCATCGCCAGCTCCCGGCGTGGGCAGACCGCCGAGGAGCTCGCGGCCAGGGCGGAGGCCATCGGGGAGGCTTGCTTGGTCGTCGCCGAGCTGGAGGAGGCCGGCGGGAACGAGCTGCGGGAGATCGCTCTCGGCGTGCGCGATCGCGTCGGCAAGCCGGCGCTGATCATTCTCGGCGCCGGGTCAGATGGCAAGGGCTCTCTGGTGGCGCTGGCCACCAAGGACCTGGTCGAGAAGGGGATCTCGGCGGCCGACGTGATCACCGAGGCTGCCCGGGAGATGGGCGGCGGGGGATCACGCGACCCGGAGCTGGCGCAGGCGGGCGGCCCGCACGGGGATCGTCTGACCCAGGCGCTGGAGACGGCTCGGGATCGTGCGGAGAGGGCGCTGGCCGGGCTGTGACCCGCTATCTCGGGGTCGACTTCGGGACGAAACGGGTGGGTCTCGCCATCTC
>JAHWLC010000175.1 GCA_019347585.1 Actinomycetota bacterium
CGCCCCCGCCATAACCGAGCATGGTCCGCTCGCCGTGCGACCAGGCCACCCGGGGATCGCCCTCGAAGGTCACGAGGGGTACTCCCAGGGCTCCAGTGGGGTGATGACCCCGGCCATCTCAGCGGCGAGAGCCGTCAGCCGGCCCGGGTCCGCGGAGGAGACCAGCCGGAGCGAGCCCCCGTCGCCGGGGTCGGGCGCCACCCGCGCCGTCTGCGACGCAACGGCGGGAGCCGGATCGATCACGACCAGGCCGGGACCGCCGGTCTGGGCGATGACGGGGGCCAGGAAGGAGAAATGGGTGCAGCCGAGAACGGCGACATCCGCCATCTCGGCGCGGGCCTCGGAGACCGGCCCCTTCACGGTCCTCTCCACCTCGGGGCCGGCCACAGAACCGCTCTCCACGAGCTCCACCCACTCCGGGCAGGCGCGGGCCACCACCCTCACCCCGGTGCCATGCCGGCTGACCACCGACTCGAACAGGCGGCCCTGGAAGGTGGCTGCGGTTGCGAACACCGCGATGACTCCCGACGCGGTCTGCGCCGCAGCCGGCTTCACCGCAGGCTCCATCCCCACGATCGGGATCTGGTCGAATCGGGAGCGCAGTGACTCGAGTGCTGCCGCCGATGCGGTGTTGCAGGCCACCACCAGGGTGGTGGCTCCCCGATCGACGAGCCAGCCGCCGATCTCGAGGGCGATCGCCTCCACCTCTTCCAGGCTGCGCGGCCCGTAGGGGGCGCGGGCCTGGTCGGCGAGATACAGCAGGTCCGCATCGGGCATCTGCCGCCTGATCTCGCGCAGGATGGAGAGGCCCCCGATCCCGGAGTCGAAGACGCCGATCATCGGCGGCGGCGGCACCGGCTAGCGTCGCCGCCGAGGAGGTCGAGCATGCACATCGAAGGAGCGACGGCGTTCGTCACCGGCGGGGTCTCCGGGCTCGGCCTGGGCGCGGCCAGGATGCTCCTCGACGGAGGCGCCTCGACGGCTCTGGTCGACATGAACGAGGAGAAGGCGGGGGAGGCCATCGAGGAGCTCGGCGAGCTCGGGGAACGGGCCAGATTCCTCGCCTGCGACGTCTCCGACTCCGAACAGGTCGAGGCCGCGGTGACGGCGGCGGTGGAGGCCCTGGGGCCGATTCGGATCCTCGTCAATGCGGCCGGGGTGGCGCCGGCGCAGCGGCTGGTGTCGCGCGACGGCGAGCTCTTCGACCTCGAGCTGTTCAAGTTCACCGTCGGAGTGAACCTCATCGGAATGTTCGACGTGATCCGCAACGTGGCCGGGGTCATGGCAGGCAACGAACCGGACGGTAACGGCGAGCGAGGGGTCATCGTCAACGTCGCCTCGGCGGCCGCCTTCGACGGCCAGATCGGCCAGGCCGCCTACGCCGCCTCCAAGGGCGGGGTGGTGGGCATGACACTGCCTCTGGCGCGTGATCTGGGAAGCGTGGGGGTGAGGGTGGTGACGGTGGCGCCCGGGATCATGGACACCCCGCTCCTGGCCGGAGCCCCACAGGAGCTGCGCGACTCCCTGTCCCGGCTCCAGGTGTTTCCGCGACGGCTGGGGACGCCTGAGGACTTCGCCCACCTGGTGAGGGCCATAATCGAGAACCCGATGCTCAACGGCGAGGTGATCCGGCTCGACGCCGCGGCCCGGATGCCGCCGCGATGATGGCGAGCAGACAGCTTTGATGGCGGGCCGACCTGCCCTCACAACCTTTCGATGCCGTCGAGGCTGGCCGGGTTCTCCAGACTGGTGAGGTCCCCCGGATCGCGGCCCAGCGCCACCGCCTTGACCACTCTCCGCATGATCTTCTGGGAGCGGGTCCGCGGTAGATCCGCCACCCAGCGGACCGCGGCGGGGGCGAACGCCCTCCCCAGACTCCCGGTCACCGCGTCGCCGACCTCGCCGGTGAGGCTCTCGTCGGGCTCCACGCCGGGGGCGGGCACGACGAACAGGGCGATGGCCTCCCCCTTGACCTCATCCGGGATCCCCACGGCCGCCGCCATGACCACCTCGTCGAGGGCCACCGCCGCCGACTCGATCTCGGCGGGCCCCACCCGCTTCCCGGCGATGTTGAGGGTGTCGTCGGAGCGCCCGTGCAGGTACCAAAAGCCGTCCTCGTCGACCGAGGCCCAGTCGCCGTGGACCCAGACCCCGTCGAACCGCGACCAGTAGGTGTCGATGTAGCGCTCCGGCTCCCCCCAGAAGCCCCGGGTCATCCCGGGCCAGGGGCCCTCGATGACCAGCTCCCCGACCTCTCCACGCACCGGCTTGCCGTCCTGGTCGTAGACCTCGGCGGGCACCCCGAGAGCGGGTCCCCCCAGCGAGGTCGGCTTGATCCCCTGGAGGAGGCCGACCGAGAGGATGCAGGCACCGATCTCTGTCCCGCCCGAGATGTTGACGATGGGTATCCGCTCCCTCCCCACCTCCCGGAAGAGCCACCACCAGGGCTCGGGGTTCCATGGCTCCCCGGTCGATCCGAGGACCCGCAGCGCGCTCAGGTCGTGGCGGTGGGCCTGGGAGGCCCCGTGGGGCTGGAGAGCCCGCACCAGGGTGGGGGAGAGGCCGAGATGGGTGACGCCGAGATCGGCGGCCACCTGCCACACCCGGTCGGGACCGGGATGATCGGGGGCCCCGTCGTAGGTGGCTATGGCCGCACCGTTGGCAAGCCCGGCGATCACCATCCAGGGGCCCATGATCCATCCCATGTCGGTGACCCACATCAGGACATCCCCCGGGTGCACGTCGAGCTGGAAGGCGCCCTCGGCGGCGACCTTGACCGTGAGCCCGGCGTGGACGTGCACCGCCCCCTTCGGCCGTCCCGTGGTCCCCGACGTGTAGGCGATGATCACCGGGTCCTCGGAGCCGGTGGCTGCGGGCCCGGCGGGGTCGGCCCCGTCCAAGGCCTCGTGCCACCAGACGTCCCGGCCCTCGGTCATCGGGGTTCGCTCCCGGTCGACGTAGTCGATCACGAGGAGGTGTTCGACCCCGCCCGCCAGGGAGACGGCCTGATCGGCGATCTCCTTCATCTCGATCGTCCTCCCCCTCCGTTCGAAGCCGTTGGCGCAGACGAGGACCGGGGGGCGTGGGTCCCCGAGGCGAGCTGCCACCGCCTCGGCTCCGTACCCGGAGAAGACGGGGATGAAGATCGCCCCCAGCCTGGCCCCGGCCAGAAGGGAGATCACCGCCTCAGCCGACATCGGGAGGTACACGGCGACGGCGTCGCCGTGTCCCACGCCCAGGGCGCGCAGCGCCCCGGCCGCCAGCTCCACCTGCTCGAGGAGGGCGCCGTAGGTGAGCTCGGTGATCTCGCCTCCCTCTCGCTGCGACCGGACGGCCACCCGCTCGGCGGCCACCGCGGCCCAGCGGTCCACACAGGCATTCGAC
>JAHWLC010000176.1 GCA_019347585.1 Actinomycetota bacterium
GGGAGCACCCAAGGTGACGGCTCAGCTTCGCGACCGCGAGGCGGTGTTCAGCTCCGACCGCGGGATACTCCGACTCCGTCTCATCGACGGCAGCTTCCCCAAATATCGGTCCCTCCTGCCCGAGAGCTACCCCAACCAAGTGATCCTCGACAAGGAAGAGCTCCTCGAGGCCCTGGGGCGGGTGACGCTGGTGGCAGAGGACCACATTCCGGTGCGGCTGAAGCTGATGGAGGGAGGGGTCGAGGTGCAGGTGAGCCGACAGGACGTCGGTGGTGAGACCGAACACCTCGCCGGGGAGTTCTCCGGCGCCGAGGACGAGGTGTCGATCGCCTTCAACCCCCGTTATCTCCAGGACGGGGTGAGCGCCATGACCGGGGACAAGATCAGGATCCAGGTGATCGACTCGTACAAGCCCTCGGTCATCGACAGCGGGGACCAGGACGAATTCCTCTATCTGCTCATGCCCGTACGGGTGTGAATTGCAGATCGACTGGCTGGCACTGACCCGTTTCAGGTCGTACGACATCCTGGAGTGGAGCCCCGCCCCCGGAGTCAACCTTCTCGTTGGGCCGAATGGGGCGGGAAAGACCAACCTCCTCGAGGCCATGGCCTATCTGGCGAGCTTGCGCTCGTTTCGGGGCGTGCCCGACTCGGCCCTGGTCGCGGAGGGCGAGACCAGCTCTGTCATCCGCTCCGGAGTCTCCTCCGACGATCGCCAGCGTCTCATCGAGATCGAGCTCTCGACAGAACGGCCCCGGCGCACCCAGGTGGACAAGACCCCCCTCCGGCGCAGCTCCGACCTCTTGGGAGTCCTACGGGTGATCGCCTTCCTCCCCGACGACCTCGACCTGGTGAAGCGAGGCCCGGCGCAACGGCGCGACCTCCTCGATGAGATAGCGGTGCAGTTGTGGCCGGCTTCACACCTCGATCAGGCGGAGTACGAGAGGGCGGTGCGTCAGCGGAACGCCTTCCTCAAGGCGGGCGAGCGCGAAGACACGACGCTCGGAGTCTGGGACTCCCGCCTCGCCCAGGCGGGGGGTCGGGTGCTGGCCCGGAGGGCGCGAGTCGTCGAGCGCGTCGGGCCCCTTCTCGAAACGGCTTACCAAGAGATCTCCGGTGAGGACGAGACAGTTGGCCTCGGCTATCTCTCCACCTGGGGAGCCGAGCTGGTTGCCGACCGGTCGGCCGCCGAATACGCCGGGCTCATCTCCGAAGCCCTTGTCTCCGTCCGGGCCGGGGACTATCAACGAAGGGTGACCACCGTCGGGCCGCACCGGGACGACCCGGCCCTCTCCATCGGGGGCCGCGACGCCCGAACCCACTCCAGCCAGGGCGAGCAGCGCAGCCTTGCCCTGGCGATCAAGCTCGCCGCCCACCGCGCCGTGGCCGAAGCCGCCGGCGAGCCACCGGTGTTGTTGCTCGACGACGTCTTCTCCGAGCTCGACCCGGAACGCGCCGCCGCCCTCACCAAGGCACTGCCCGCGGGGGCGCAGACGGTGATCACCTCGGCCCGACCCGACGAGGTCCCGGTGCCGGGCCAGATCTGGAGCGTCCAGGACGGAGAGATCTCATGAGCGGGGGGTTGGAGGGGGGTCGTCCCCCCTCGTCGTCGTCGGGCGGGGGGTTGGAGCCACTCGCCGACACCCTCAATCAGGTGTTCGCCCGCCTCGGCTTCGCAGACCCGGGGCTGCTCGCCACCATCAGCACGGAGTGGGAGACGCTGGCCCCCAGCCCGTGGCCCCACCGCTCGAAGCCGGTCGGGGTGCGGGGCAAGACCCTGGTGGTGGAGGCGGCCAGCCCGTCGATGGTGGCATTTCTCCGCTACGGGGTCTCTCATCTCCTCGATGCCATCGGCGCCCGGGTCGGAGAAGGCGTGATCGAAGCGATAGACGTGCGCCCACCTGGGAGATCGTGACCGGATGAATTCGTTCCTGTCGTCCCTAGCCGGTAAAATAACAGTCGTGAAAGTTGGCGCCCAAGCCGCCCACCTTCCCCTCCAGGTCATCTATTAGCAGCGCATCGAGAGGAGGCTCGTGACGGCCACCCGCGATAGTTATCAGGCAAGAGACATCACCGTCCTCGAAGGTCTCGAGGCGGTCCGGCGCCGGCCGGGCATGTACATCGGCACCACCGGCCCCCGCGGCCTCCACCACCTCATCTGGGAGGTCGTCGACAACTCGGTCGACGAGGCGATGGCCGGGCACTGCACCAAGGTCTCGGTCACGCTCCGCGCCGACGGGGGGGTCGAGGTCAGCGACGACGGTCGCGGGATCCCGGTCGACAAGCACGAGAAGACCAAACAGTCTGCCCTCACCACGGTGCTCACCACTCTCCACGCCGGCGGCAAATTCGAACAAGGCGCCTACACCGTCTCCGGCGGTCTCCACGGAGTCGGCGTCTCCGTGGTCAACGCCCTCTCCGCCCGGCTCGAGGCCGAAGTCCGCCGTGACGGCCAGCTCTACACCCAGGAGTTCAACGAGGGGAGCCCGAAGACAAAGGAGCCCAAGAAGGTCAAGGGGGTGAAGAAGAGCGGCACCACCATCCGTTTCTGGCCCAGCCCCGACGTGTTCACCGAGACCACCGAATTCGACTACGACATCGTGGCCTCCCGCCTCCGGGAGACAGCCTTCCTCAACCGGGGGCTCCAGATCACCCTCACCGACCAGCGGGGCGAGGAGGAGCGCTCCGACACGTTCCTGTACAAGGGCGGCTTGGTCGATTTCGTCAATCACCTCAACGCCACCAAGGATCCCATCCACCCCCACGTCATCGATCTCAGCGACGTCGACGACGACGCCGAGCTCGACCTGGCCATGCAGTGGACCACCTCCTACAACGAGTCGGTGCTCTCCTTCGCCAACAACATCAACACCCACGAGGGCGGCACCCACGAGGAGGGGTTCAAGAAGGCCCTGACCAAGGCGATCAACGACTTCGCCCGCTCCAAGAACCTGCTCAAGGACAAGGACGACAACCTCACCGGGGAGGACGTCCGCGAGGGCCTGACCGCGGTGGTCTCGGTGAGGGTCAAAGAGCCCCAGTTCGAAGGGCAGACCAAGACCAAGCTGGGCAACACCGAGATCCGCTCCTACGTGGAGAAGGCCCTCAACCGCAAGCTCCCGGTGTGGCTGGAGAAGTACTCGCCCGAGGGGCGCCGCATCGTGGACAAGGCGATCAACGCCGCCAAGGCCCGCGAGGCGGCCCGAAAGGCACGCGAGCTGACCCGGCGCAAGTCCGGCCTCGAATCGGGCGGCCTCCCCGACAAGCTGGCCGACTGCTCGAGTCGGGACCCGGGCGAGTCCGAGCTCTTCATCGTGGAGGGCAAATCGGCCGCCGGGCCCGCCAAGTCGGCCCGCGACTCCGAGACACAGGCCATCCTCCCCA
>JAHWLC010000177.1 GCA_019347585.1 Actinomycetota bacterium
GAGGAGGAGGGCGATTGAGAGGAGGGTGGCCAAGGCGCCGAACCAGCGTCCTCGCCTTTCCCGCGCCTCGATCTGATGAATGAGGGCTTTCCTGGCCATTGGAGATAGAAGCGTCGTGGGACCGATGGAGAGTTCCCACCTACGATCCGGTATCAGGATACCGAGCTATGGAAGCAACCCCGAGAACCTCGAGCGATATCCCCATCGAGACGGTCTACGACAGCCCTCCCGAAGGGCTCGAGCTGTCTCCGCCGGGGGAGTACCCGTTCACCCGTGGTCCCTACGAGACCATGTACCGGGGCCGGCTCTGGACCATGCGGCAGTACGCCGGGTTCGGGAGCGCCGGGGAGACCAATCGGAGGTTCCGCGATCTGCTCGCCGCCGGCCAGACCGGCCTCAGCGTCGCTTTCGACCTCCCTACTCAAATGGGGCTCGACTCGGACCATCCGCTCGCCGCCGGCGAGGTGGGAAAGGTGGGGGTGGCCATCGACGACATCGAGGACATGCGCCGCCTCCTTGCCGGCATCCCTCTCGACGAGGTCTCCACCTCGATGACGATCAACGCCACCGCGGCCACCCTCCTTCTTCTCTACGAGCTGGTCGCCGCCGAGCAGGGGGTGAGCGGGGATCGACTGAGGGGGACGGTGCAGAACGACATCCTCAAGGAGTACGTGGCCCGGGGCACCTACATCTACCCGCCCCAGCCGTCGATGCGGCTCATCACTGATGTCTTCGCATACGCCGACGCCAATCTGCCCCAGTGGAACACCATCTCGATCAGCGGGTACCACATCCGTGAGGCGGGGGCCACCGCAGCCGAGGAGCTGGCGTTCACCATCGCCAACGGGCTGGCCTACGTGGAGGCGGCGACGGACGCCGGTCTCGACGTCGACTCGTTCGCCCCCCGGCTCAGCTTCTTCTGGAACGCCCACAATGAGCTGTTCGAGGAGGTGGCGAAGTTCAGGGCGGCGCGCCGGGTGTGGGCCCGGCACATGCGCGAGGAGGTGGGCGCCAAGGACCCGAGATCGTGGGCGATGCGCTTCCACACCCAGACCGCAGGGTCGACCCTCACCGCCCAGCAGCCGCTGAACAACGTGGTGCGCACCACCATCCAGGCTCTTGCCGCGGTGCTGGGGGGCACCCAGTCGCTGCACACCAACGCCTACGACGAGGCTCTCGGGCTGCCCACCGACGAGAGTGCCCGGCTCGCCCTGCGCACCCAGCAGGTGATCGCCCACGAGTCGGGCGTGGCGGCCACCGTCGACCCGCTCGCCGGGTCGTTCTACGTGGAGACGCTGACCGCCGAGCTCGAGGAGCGGGCGGAGAAGCTGCTGGCGGAGATCGCCGCCATGGGCGGGGCGGTGGCCGCCATCGAAGAGGGATGGATGCAGGGCCGCATCGAGGAGTCGGCGTACCGGGCGGCCCGGCGCCAGGAGAGTAGGGAGTTGGTGGTGGTCGGAGTCAACCGCCATGCCGACGAGGAGGCCGAGGAGCTCGAGCCGCTGGCGGTCGATCCGGCCCTCGAGCAGCGGCAGAAGGAGGAGCTGGCAGCGAGGAGGGCAGCCCGGGACGGTGACGCCGTGGTGCAGGCATTGGCCGCCGTCGAGGCGACGGCTCGAGGCGAGGGCAACGTCCTGGCCCCGATGAAGGAGGCCCTGTCCGTAGGGGCCACCGTGGGCGAGGTCTCCGACGCGCTGGGGCGGGTGTTCGGCCGGCACCGGCCCTCGGGGTAGCGTCAAGCAGCCAGATGACCGAGCCCACCCGCTTTCTCGTCGTCGGGGGAGGACCCGCCGGCACCCAGGCCGCCACCACCGCCGCCACCCAGGGGGCGGCGGTCACCGTCATCGAGAAGGACATCGTCGGGGGGGCGGCGCATCTCTGGGACTGCCTCCCTTCGAAGACCATGGCGGCTAGCGCCCTCCGGCAGACGTCGGTCCGCAACGCGGTGAAGCTGGGGCTGATCAACGACCCCGGCACGGTCAGCACCGAGGTGCTCGGCGACCGTATCGCCGAGATCACCGCCGACATCAACGCCAACTGGGTGGAGCTCCTCACGTCACAGCGTGTGGCGATGGTGGGCGGTGCCGGGAGGTTCACCGGGCCCGACACGGTGGTGGCGGAGACCATGGACGGGGAGCGGCGGTTCCGCTTCGACAAGGCCCTCGTCTCGACGGGCTCGTTCCCCCGCATCCCCAACTGGGCGCCGGTGGACGCGAAGCGGGTGCTCATCTCCCGCGACGTCTACGACCTCGACGCGGTCCCCGAGCACGTGGTCATCATCGGGTCGGGGGTGACAGGCGTCGAGTTCACCCACATATTCGAGAGCATGGGCTCGAAGGTGAGCCTGGTGGTGTCCCGCCAGCAGATCCTTCCCCATCGCGATCCCGAGGTGGCCGCGGTGCTCGAGGAGGACTTCCTGGAACGGGGGATCCGTCTCGTCATCGGGGCCCGGGCCGAGGCCATCGACGTCGGCGACGACGGGGTCTCGGTGCGTTGTGACGACGGGCGGGTGGTGTCGGGCAGCCACGCCCTGCTCGCGGTGGGCTCGGTGCCGCTGAGCGACGGGCTCGGGCTCGAGGAGGCGGGGGTGGAGGTCAGCGAAAGCGGCCACATCGTGGTCGACGAGTTCCAACGCACCACGGCGGGCCACATCTATGCCGCCGGGGACGTCACCGGGCAGATGCCGCTGAGCTCGGTGGCGGCGATGCAGGGGCGGAAGATCGCCCGTCATGCCCTCGGCCTTCCGGTGCAGCCCCTCGACTATCGCAAGGTGGCGGAGGCCATCTTCACCGAGCCCGAGATCGCCTCGGTCGGCCTGGTTGAGGTGGATGCCGCCGCCGAAGGGCGCAAGGTGCGCACCACCAAAGTCCCTTTCACCTCCAACGCCCGCTCGGTGCTCCAGCACTTCACCCGCGGGTTCGTCAAGGTCATCTCCGACCCGGCCACCGGGGTGGTGCTCGGCGGCACCATCGTCGGCCACCGCGCCTCGGAGCTGATCGGGGTGATCGCCCTCGCGGTCCAGGCCGGAGTGACCGCCCAAGTCCTCGTAGAAACCCTGATGGTCCACCCCTCCATGACCGAGGCCATCACCGACGCCGCCGAATAACTCGATTTTTGGCGAACCCAGGGTTCCACGCCCCGTTTACCGACGTCTACAACCCTGGGTTCAGGTTTGAGGTGCGGGTGTGGAGGAGTTGTCCGACGGCTGCGATGACCTCGTCGGGCCGCTCCTTGATGTCCTGCCATGTGACCCGTATGACGAGCCACCCGTGCATTGCGGCGATCCGGTCGCGTCTTCGGTCCGCCTCCATTGCTGCTCGCTGAAGGTGCCAGGCGCGAGAGTCCCACTCGATGGCCAGTTTGGCCTCGGGGTAGGCGTCATC
>JAHWLC010000178.1 GCA_019347585.1 Actinomycetota bacterium
GATGTAGATGCACCAGTCGGGGCACTGCCGAGCACAGAGCATGCAGACGGTGCACGCCTCCTGGTCGAGGGCGATCACTCCCCGGGCCCGGGGCACCGGCACCTCTTTGACCTTGGGGTAGTTCACCGTGGCCAGGTAGCGGTTGGGGAGGAAGATGGTCTTGACCATGGTGGACAGGGTCACCCACAGACCCTTGGCCAGGCCGAGGCCGGGGGGCGGCTTCACCTTGAGCGCCATCAGAGGACCACCTTGAGGATGCCGGTGACCGCGATGTTGACCAGGGCCAGCGGTATGAGCCACTTCCAGGCCAGGGTCTGCAGCTGGTCCTCACGGAACCGGGGGAAGGTCCAGCGGAACCAGATCATGACGAAGGCGAGCAGGAAGACCTTGCCGAGGAGGATGGCCGGGCCGGCGAGCTCGAGGGCCGACTCGGGGATGCCGGGCAGCCAATAGCCTCCGAGGAAGAGCGTCACCGCTATCGCCGAAAGGGTGAACATGTTGGCGAACTCGGCAAGGAAGAAGAAGAGGAAGCGGAACCCCGAGTATTCGGTGAGATATCCCATCACCAGCTCGGACTCGGCGATGGGCATGTCGAAGGGGATTCGGGTCAGCTCGGCGAGGGCGGCAACGATGAAGATGCCGAACCCGACGAACTGGAAGATCACGTAGGGGAAACCGGCCTCGATCTGGGCCTCGACGATGCCGCTCATGCTCATTGTCCCGGCCATGATCACCGAGCCGACCACCGCCAGCACCAGGGGGAGCTCGTAGGCGATGAGCTGGCCGGCCGCCCGCAGACCACCGATCAGCGAGTACTTGTTGCCCGAGGACCAGCCGGCCATGAGGATCCCGATGGTGCTCAGCGACGAGATGGCGAGGGCGTAGAAGATGCCCACCGACAGGTCTTGAAAGATCAGCCCCGGCCCGAAGGGGATGACCACGAGGAGAGCCACCGTGCTCACCAGCACGAGCATCGGGGCCATCTTGAACACGGGCCGATCGGCGGCGGCCGGGATGATGTCCTCCTTCTGGAAGAACTTGATCCCGTCGGCGATGAGCTGGGCCCATCCCCAGCGGCCGCCGGCGAAATAGGGGCCGACCCGGGCCTGCATCTTGGCGGAGAGCTTGATCTCGGCGAAGCCGAGGGCCATCCCTATCAGCGGGATCATCAAGGCGACCAGTGCCAGCTTCCCGGCCAGGGAGATCCAGAAGTTCGAGAACAAGTCGGTCAGGAGCTCGATCATCTGTCTACGTCCCCGAGGACGAAGTCGAGGCTGCCCATGATGGCGATGATGTCGGGCACGAGGACCCCCTCGAGGGCCCAGGGAAGGATGGACAGGTTGGAGAAGCTGGCGGACCGGATCTTGAGACGATACGGCCCGAGGTTCCCGTCGGAGACCAGGTAGTAGCCCATCTCCCCCTTGGGGTTCTCGGCGCGGACGTAGGTCTCTCCCTTGGGGACCTTGATCATCTTGGGCACTTTGGCCTGGAGATCGCCCGAGGGGATGCCGTCGATGGCCTGCTGAATGATCTTCGCCGACTCCCTGATCTCCTGGAGGCGGCAGTACCAGCGGTCCCAGCAGTCGCCGTTGGTGCCGGTTACGACGTCGAACTCGAAGTCGTCGTAGGGCAGGTAGTGCTCGATCTTCCTGAGGTCGAAGGCCGCCCCGGAAGCGCGCAGATTGGGTCCGGAGAGCCCGTAGGCGGCGGCCACCTCGACCGGAACCTTCCCGACCCCCCTCGTCCTGGCCAGGATGATCTCGTTCCCGGCGACCAAGTCCTCGAGCTCGTCGCAAATCTTGAACATGTGCTCCATGGCGTCCATGGTCTCGGAGAGGAAGTCGGAGGGGAGGTCCTGTGTCGTCTTCTTCTGCGTGGGACCGGCGCCGGCGGCGGGCTTGACCCCGCCGATGCGGTTGAAGTTGGGATGGAACCGGCCTCCGGTGACGCTCTCCAGGAGTTCGAGGACCCGCTCCCGCTCCCGAAGTGCGAAGAACAGCGGGGTGGCGGCCCCCAGCTCCAGGGGGTAGGACGCCATGAAGACGAGATGCGAGGAGATCCGGGCCATCTCGGTGAGCACGAGCCGGATGTACTGGGCCCGCGGCGGGACCTCGACCTCCATCAGCTTCTCGGCGGCGACGATGAACGGGATCTCGTTGGCATAACCGGAGACCCAGTCGATGCGGTTGACGATGGTGGTGATCTGGGGGTACGACCTCACCTCGCAGATCTTCTCGTAGCCGCGGTGCATGTACCCGATCACGGGCTGGACGTCGTAGGCCCTCTCCCCGTCGATTTTGGCAACGAGACGCAGGACCCCGTGGGTGGAGGGGTGCTGGGGTCCGATGTTGAGGGTCATGTCCTCGGTCTCGAGCTCCACCGAGACCTGGGCCTCGCTGAGGTGGCGCATGGTGGCGGAGTCGATGGTCATCTCAGGACTCCGGGTTCTCCGTGCTGGGCTCATCCTTGGAGGGCTTCTCGGGCATGGCCTCGACGTCCACCTTCCCCGGCCAGGGCTTGACCTCCCTGGTCAGCAGGGGGAAGCTCTTGCGCAGCGGGTGCCCGAGGAACCCGTCGGGCAGATACAGATGGGCCAGATTCGGGTGCCCCAGGAAGTCGATGCCGAACATCTCGTGGGCCTCGCGCTCATGCCAGTTGGCGCCGGCATACACCTCGACCAGGCTGGGGATCACCGGCGTCTCCGGGTCGAGATCGGTGGAAAGGGTCACCATCCTCCCTTCGGTGATGTCGCCGAGGGCGCTGAGCAGCTCGAGACGCTCCTCCACCTCGTCGGAGAGCGGGTCGCCCACTTCGACCTGGTTGGACCAGTCGATGGCGGACAGCCAGGAGAAGAAGACCAGGCCGAACCGGTCGCGAGCGGTGAGGTGGGCGTCGACCCAGGAGTCGTTCGACACGCTCACCTTGATGGTGTCGAACTGGACCTCCGCGGTCCCGCCTACGGCGCCGGCCACCTCGTCGGCGTACTCCTGGAGCGGATGGGCCTGGGGCTCGGTCTCGACCGCGGCTTCGGTCTCAGACGGGCTCGAGCTCACGCCGGTTCCACTTCTCCTTGATGTCCTCGTTCTCGATGAGCTTCTGGAGGAGCACGATCCCGTCCATGAGAGCCTCGGGACGGGGAGGGCAGCCCGGGACATACACGTGCACCGGGATCACCTGGTCGACGCCCTTGGTCACCGAGTAGGAGTCCCAGTAGGGGCCGCCGCAGTTGGCACAGGATCCCATCGAGATCACGTACTTCGGCTCGGGCATCTGCTCATAGAGACGGCGGATGGCCGGGGCCATCTTGTCGGTCACGGTCCCGGCCACCACCATGAGGTCGGCCTGACGGGGAGAGGCGAGATCGGAAGAGC
>JAHWLC010000179.1 GCA_019347585.1 Actinomycetota bacterium
GGCCACCTCGGCGGCGAAAGCGGGCGTGGTGAGGATGCCCCGGTAGATGAGAGGCCAGTCGGCGGGGTCCTCGTCGGCGAGCATCTCCGAGACCAAGCCGACCTGCTCGGGGGTGGTGAGCACGGTGGGGGCGTCGCCCCCGCCGGCAGCCTCGAGCAGTCGCAGGGCCAGGGAGTGAAAGGTCGTGGTGTCGATGGGCACTCCGGTGGCCCCGATGCGGTCCTCGATGCGCCGGCGCAGGTCTCCGGCCGCCCGGCGAGAGAAGCAAAGCACGACGATCTCGTGCCGTCCCGCCTTCCCCGCGGCGACGAGATGCTCGACGCGGCGCACGAGGAACTCGGTCTTCCCGGTGCCGGGGCCGGCAACGACGATCTGGTACCCGTCGGCATGCGCCACCGCCTCCGGCCAGCCCTCGGGGGCGATCCGGTTCTCCGGGATCTGCACAGGGGCGATCGTAGGGCTCAAGCGGCGGGCGCCACCGTCGGTTCGACCACCGTCACCAGCTCGGCCTCGATGCCCAACGAGCCGAGATAGGCGACGGGGTCTTCGAAGACGGCGTCGACCGTCGCGGCCTGCTCCGTGGTTTGCACTCGCTCCATGACCACCAAAGTAGGGGCCGGGTGTGACAGGAATGACGAGCCGCGGCCCGGCGGCCCCGATCAAATAGGATCAGGGGAATGGATCCGAAGGCCATGGAGAATGACCAGTCGACCCGCCCCGAGTACGACTCGCAGATGTACAACGAGGCGGTGGGCCAGTTCAACCGGGTTGCCGCGCTCATGAACCTGGACGAGAACATCGCCGACCGCCTCCGGGTCCCCCAGAAGGCGACCGTGGTCAGCTTCCCGTTCCGCCACGACACCTATACCGAGGTCGAGACCATCTTCGGGTATCGGGTGCAGCACCTCACCACCATGGGCCCCACCAAGGGCGGCATCCGCTTCGCCCCCGACGTCGACCTGGGAGAGGTCGCCGCCCTGGCCATGTGGATGACCTGGAAGTGCGCCATCGTCGGCGTACCCTTCGGAGGCGCCAAGGGCGGGGTTCGCATCAACCCGATGGAGCTGTCCCGCGCCGAGCTGCAGCGGGTCACCCGCCGCTACACGATGGAGATCATCAACCTGATCGGGCCGGAGACCGACATCCCCGCCCCCGACCTGGGGACGAACGAGCAGGTGATGGCCTGGCTGATGGACACCTACTCCCAGCACGTGGGCCATGCCGTGCCCGCGGTGGTCACCGGCAAACCCCCGGCCCTCGGGGGAAGCGTCGCCCGCAGAGAGGCCACCGGCAGAGGGCTGATGTTCCTGTTGCCCCAGGCGTCGAATGTGGTCGACATCAACCCGGAGGGGGCAACCGTCGCCATCCACGGGTTCGGCAATGTCGGCCGCTTCGCCGCGGTCGCTGCCGAGCAGATGAAGGCCAAGGTGGTGGCGGTCTCCGACATCAGCGGGGCGATCTACGACCCGGACGGGATAAGTGTCGCCGCCGCCGGCAAGTGGGTGGACGAGAACCGCTATCTCGAGGGTTATCCGGACGCCGACTTCATCGACGGTGACAAGGTTTTCGCCCTCGATGTCGATGTCATGGTGCCGGCGGCGATCCAGAACGTCATCCGGGCGGACAACGCACCCGACATCAAGGCGAAGCTGATCATCGAGGGGGCCAACAACCCGACCACCCTCGAAGCCGACGACATGCTCCGCGAGCGGGGGGTGTTGATCATCCCCGACATCCTGGCCAACGCGGGCGGTGTCACCGTGTCCTACTTCGAGTGGGTCCAGGACGTGCAGAAGTACTTCTGGACCGAGAACGAGGTGGTGGCGCGGCTCCGGGAGATCATGACCAGGGCCTTCGACGAGGTGCACAGCATCGCCATCGCCGAAGAGGTCGATCTGAGGACCGCCGCCCTCATCAAGGGGATTCGTCGGGTCGCCGACGCCAAGCTGGTTCGCGGGGTCTTTCCCTAAGAGGCGACTTCGGCCCAGGCCGGGCAGATCGGCTGGAACGAGCACCAGTCGCACAGCCGGCCCGGCCGGGCGGGAAACCGCTCCGTGGCCATGGCCCGCTCTATGGCGGCCCACAGGGCGCGGAGCTGTACATCCATCGCGTCGAGCTGCTGGTCGTCGATGGGAAGGCGGAAGGAGGTGGGCCCGTTCAGATAGAGCAGCCGAACCTCCTTGGGAGTCTCCCCGGTCCGCTTCCTGATGAGCAGCGCGTAGATCTTGAGGGCGAAGAAGGCAGGCAACGCATAGCGCTCGGGGGGCGCCTTGCCCGTCTTGTAGTCGGTTATGACCAGCCGGCCATCGTCGTCCCGGTCGATGCGGTCCAGGATCCCCCGGATCACGATCCCGTCGAGATCTTCGGTCATGTCGAGCTCGCGGTCCTCGGGATCGAAGCTGGCCGGATCTTCGATCGAGAAGTAGTTGGCCAACAGCTCCAGGGACTGCACCCCCCACGCCCGCTCCTCATCGACATCCGCGAAGAGCCCCCCGAACTCGTCGTCTCCCCGGATCTCGGTCCACGCCTCGCGGAACAGGTCGAAGAGACGGTCGGGGGTCCGCTCCGGGAGGGGATGGTCGAAGAGACGCTGCAGGGCGAGATGGGCGGTGGTGCCCCGGGCCTGATGCACCGAGGTCGGCTCGGGCAGGCGCTCGATGGCGCGGAAGTAGAAGAGCTGGGGGCAGGTCTTGAAGTCACCCGCCCGGCTCGGTGAAAGGTTCTCGAGTCGCACCTTCTCGGTGGTCATGCCCGCTGATCTTAGGAATGGGGTCTGACAGATCCCGGGAGCGCGAAAAACTGATCGGAAGACGCGAAAACAAAGACTTGGAACCGGTTGAACCTCGACGGGGACGAACGTAGCTTCCTCGTCACGCCGGGTCGAGGGAGACCTCGCACCGGCACCCAAGAGGTTCTGCCTCTTGGTTGGCCACCCGACCGGGGGCCCGCTTTCCCGGTCTAGTGGACAGAGAGCCCCGAGAGGGCTGCGGCTTCGGCCAAAGCTCCCTCGGGGTCTCTCGCGTTCGGGGCTCAGCTGATGTAGACGGTCCCACTGAACAGGGGCTTACAGCACCTCCACGACGCCGGCTATGGAGTGATGGGGTTTTGGTGGCCACCCGACCGGGTAGGGGCCCGTGATGGAAGACGAGTTGAGCCCTGCTCGGCCTGCAGAAGAGGGTGTTCCCGAGGAGACCCCGGACCTGGCCCAGATCGAGCCTGCCCACATCCTGGCCAACGACGCCCGCGACGAGCTACGCGCCCAGGGCTTCACCGACGAGCAAATTCACAAGTGGGCCGAGACCTATGTCGCCGAGCAAGGCGGCACCGCCGACATCGATCGCTTCCTCGACTGGATAGCCGCCCAA
>JAHWLC010000017.1 GCA_019347585.1 Actinomycetota bacterium
GACATCGACGCTTACATCGCCGACGCCGGCGCCAGCGAGGCCCTCACCGTGCTCTACGCGGTCGAGTCGCCTCAGGATCCTTCGGTCGGCCCGATCATCTTCGACCAATGGGAGACCGGCGCGTTCGCCGCCACCGTGGCCAACCCCGACTACCCGGACGAGGGGACCGAGAACATCTACTACTCGGACGGCTCGTTCGCGGTCACCCCGGAAGGTGGTGAGACCACGGTCTTCGGTGGCGAGGGGACCGGCGACGTCGTCGCCCAGTACGTGGAAGGCCCCTTCGTCGGCGAGATCCTCTGGGTCGAGCACGGCACCAAGGACGCCGCCTACGAGAAGCTGTCCGCCGCCGAGCTGGACTACGTGTGGGACCCGACCGGTCTCACCAGCGGTCTGCGCAACGAGCTGGCCGCCAATGAGGAGCTTGCCTTCTCGGTCAACCAGACCGAGGGCTTCCGGTATCTGGCCTTCAACATGCGCAAGCCGCCGATGTCCGACCTGGCGTTCCGTCAGGCGGCGGCCGCGGTGATCAACAAGGAGCTGGTGGCCGACACCGTGCTCGCCGGTGCGGTGTTCCCCGGTTACACCGTCGTCCACCCCGACCTGACCTTCTGGTACAACGAGGACGTCCCCCGGGGGGGATGGGCCGACGGTGAGCCGATGGGTGAGGGCGAGCGCATGGACCAGGCGATTCAGATCCTCAGGGACGCCGGCTACACCTGGGAGACCGAGCCCGTGGTGGAGAGGGACGAGGAGGGCACCTTCCTCGACGTCACTCCCGGTTCTGGCCTGACCATGCCCGACGGCACCGCGGTGCCGGAGCTGACGCTCCTGGCGCCGGGGCCCGGGTACGACCCGTTCCGCGCCACCTACGCCATCTGGATCAGCCAGTGGATGAACGACCTGGGAATTCCGATCCAGGCCGAGCCCACGGACTTCAACGCCATCGTGGCGGCGGTGTTCCCACCGCAGACGGCGGAGACGGCGCAGGACTGGGACCTCTACATGCTGGGCTGGGGTGGCGGCGACCCGTCGCTTCCCGGCACCTCGCAGGTGGCGTTCTTCCACTCCCGTGAGGACGCGGTGACCGGTGGTGGCTTCAACACCCCCGGGTTCAACAACGCGGACTTCGACGCGGCGGCCGACGCCTTCGAGGCGGCCACCACCGCCGAGGAGGCGCAGCAGTGGACCTTCGAGATGGAGCGGGTCCTCGCCGAGCAGCTTCCCTACGTGGTGCTGTTCCGGACCCCGATCATCGAGGCGTTCCGCGCCGATGTGGAGTTCCCGACGAACACCATCATGGGCGGGCACAGCGGGTTCCCCAATGCCTGGCCCAACGGGGTGGAGGTAGGCGAGTAACCGCCTGACACCAATCAGCTAGACGAGAAGGGCCCGGTCCACCGGGCCCTTCTCGCGCCCCGGGTGGGTGCGCACCAGGGGGTGGGCGTCTAGGATGCCCCCACCTCTTCGGGACGGAAGGCGAAGGAGGACGGAGTTGCTGAAGTTCATCGGACGACGTCTCATCCAGATGACCTTCCTCTTCTTCCTGTTCCTCACCCTGGTCTTCTTCCTGCTCGAGTCCCAGCCCGGGGACATCACCTCCCAGTTCCTCGACCCCAACATCCCGGCGCAAGTGCGCCAGCTGATCATCGAACGACTCGGCCTCGACGGCTCGGTGTGGAACCGGTGGTGGAATTACATCACCAACTTCGTCACCGGCAACCTCGGGGTCAGCTTCTCCCAGTACCCGCGATCGGTCTTCGACGTCATCGTCGAGCGCATCCCCCGCACCCTGTTCCTGTTCACCTTCGCCACCCTGCTCGCCTACTTCATCGGCTTCACCCTGGGCAAGAGGGTGGCCTGGAAGCGCGGCGGCTTCTCCGAGCACGCGGTCACCATCGGCGGCGTGCTGCTCTACACGGTGTTCTATCCCTGGTTCGCCATCCTGATGATCCTGCTGTTCGGCTCCTACCTCGACATCTTCCCCATCAACGGATTCATCGACCCGGGCTTCTGGAGGAACGCCCCGTTCACCGGCAATGAGGTGTTCAGCCAGCTCATCCTGTCCCTGGCCATCGCCGCGTTCATCGTCTCGGCCACCGCCATCCTCGCCCGGCGCCAGGAGGAGCGGAGGACCGCCCGTCTCATCCGCGCGGTGGGTTATCCGCTGTCCGTCATCGTCTTGGTCGGCTTCTGGGTGATCCGCTCCGAGATGCGCCCCTACGCCCTCGACATCGTCCACCACTCCATCCTCCCCATCATCACCCTGGCGTTGATCGCCTTCGCCGGGGTCATGCTGCTCACCCGCAGCTCGATGCTGGAGACGCTGCGGGAGGACTACATCCTCACCGCCCGGGCCAAGGGCGTCCCAGAGAAGGACATCAGGGACCGCCATGCCGCCCGCAACGCCCTGCTCCCGGTGGTCACCTCCTTCGTCCTCGGCCTGGCCTTCATCATCGGCGGCGGCGTTGTCACCGAAACGGTCTTCTCCTGGCCGGGGATGGGGGCCCTGCTGCTCAACGCCACGGTGATCGAGGATGTCCCGGTGGCGACGGGGGCGCTCGCCTTCATCGGGGTGCTCGCCCTCCTCGGGCATCTCATCGTCGACATCCTCTATGCGGTGCTCGATCCCAGAATCAGAATCGCCGGGCGGGAATAGGAGCGAAGATGACCGGCAGGCCCACCCAGGTAACCGAGGACCAGAGCACTCAGGTCGACCCCACCGAGCTCGAAGAGCTCACACCTGCGGTAGAGGTCGGCGAGGGCGAGCTTCCCCGGTCGCTGTGGAGGGTCCGTCTCCGGCTCGCCTGGCAGGGATTCCGGAAGAACTGGCGGCTCTTCGCCGAGAACAAGATCGGGCTCGCCGGGCTCATCATCATCCTGATCTTCGCTGTGATGGCGCTTGCCTTCCCGCTCCTCCGCGCGGTGGGACCGTGGGATAACGATGCCATCTACGACCCGGTGATCGGCTACGACGCCCCGGTGGCCGAGCTGGAGGTGGTGCCGACACGGGCAGAGGTCACCGATCCCACCCAGCAGATCGACGCCATCGATGCCCAGCTCTGGTGTTTCGGGGCGCTGCCCGGCGACACCTGCCGCATCCCCCAGCAGCCGGCCCCGCCCAGCGAGGGCCACCTCCTGGGCACCGATCCCCTGGGCCGTGACATCGCCAGCCAGCTCACCTTCTCCACCAGGGCCGCCTTCCTCCTCGGGCTGATCGCAGCACTGGTCACCGTGGGCATCGCCACCTCGATCGGCTCCATAGCCGCCTTCTACGGAGGCTGGCTGGACAACTTCCTGATGCGCTTCGCCGACCTCATCCTGTTGATGCCCCTGATCCCGATCCTCATCGTCATGTCAGGGCTCTGGGAGATAAACCTTCCCCTGCTCGGGGTGCTCATCGGGGTACTCAACGGGTTCGGAGGCACCGCCATCGTGCTCAAGTCACAGGCCCTCTCGGTGAAAGTCAAGCCCTTCATCGACGCGGCCCGGGTCTCCGGGGGGTCGAACATGCACCTGATCTTCAGGCACATCGTCCCCAATGTCCTCCCCCTCAGCTTCCTCTACATGATGTTCAGCGTCACCGAGGCGGTCTCCCTCGAGGCCACCCTCTCCTTCTTCGGTTTGCTCAACGTCGACATGAGCTGGGGGATCATGCTCAACACCGCCCAGAGCCAGGGCTATCTACGCAGCGGCTTCGAGTTCTGGTGGCTGCTGATCCCAGCGGGGGTGGCCGTGACGCTGCTCGCCGCCGGCTTCTTCTTCGCGGGCCGGGCCATGGACGAGGTGATCAACCCCCGGCTCAGGGCGCGATGACGGACACCCGGGCCCGCACCGCCGGGGAGGAGACGCCCTCGCCCATGCCCGGCGACGAGGCACCCCTCCTCGAGGTGAAGAACCTGGTGATGAATTACGAGATCAAGACGGGCATGGTCTCCGCGGTGGAGGACGTGTCCTTCGCCGTCCCCAAGGGCAGGTCGCTCGGCCTGGTGGGGGAGTCGGGATGTGGCAAGACTTCCATCGCCCTCACCCTCATGCAGCTCCTCCCCAACAACGCCCGAATCCTCGGAGGAGAGGTGGTGCTCGACGGGCAGAACCTGCTCGAGCTCGGCGAAGAGGAGATGCGCAAGCGCCGCTGGGATGACATCGCCATGGTCTTCCAGGGGGCGATGAACTCCTGGAACCCGGTGTACACCGTCGGCGACCAGATCAGGGAGGCCATCTACCTCCACTGGGAGCCGAGACCCTCCTACGACGAGGCGATGGCGAAGATCAGCGAGCTCTACGAGCTGGTCGGCCTCAACCCCGGGATGATCGAGCGCTACCCCCACGAGTACTCGGGAGGCATGAAGCAGCGCGCCGTCATCGCCATGGCCCTGTCGTGCAGTCCCAAGCTGATCATCGCCGACGAGCCGACCACCGCCCTCGACGTGATCGTCCAGGAGCAGATCCTCGAGGAGCTGCGCAAGGTCCAACACGAGTTCGGGATGAGCGTCATCTACATCTCCCACGACATCGCGGTCATCGCCGAGATCACAGATCTGATCGGGGTGATGTACGCCGGGAAGGTGGTCGAGCTGGGCAGCACCCGGGAGATCTTCGCCAACCCTCGCCATCCCTACACCTGGCTCATCCTCTCCTCCACCCCCTCGATAACCGGGCCGCGCCGCCAGCTCGCCCCCCTCGAGGGCGAGCCCCCCAATCTCCTCGACCCGCCCCCCGCCTGCCGCTTCCATCCCCGCTGCCCCTTCGCCACCGACATCTGCCACGAGAGGGAGCCGCCCCTCGAGGAGATCAAGCCCGGGCACTGGGCCGCCTGCTGGCACCACGAAGAGGTCCCCACCGAGCTGGTCACGGAGTCCCGATGACAGCCACCGACGAGACCAGGGTGGCCACCGAGACCAACGGGGAGGTCAGGGTCAGGGTCGAAGACCTGAAGAAGCTCTTCCCGGTGAGCAAGGGCCTCTTCCGCCGCACCACCGAGTTCGTCCACGCCGTCGACGGGATCAGCTTCGAGATCAGGGCGGGGAGGAGCCTGGGCCTCGTCGGGGAGTCCGGCTGTGGGAAGACCACCACCGGGCGCATGCTGGTCAAGCTGGAGGAGGCCACCGAGGGGACCATCCTCCTCCGTGACGAGGACACCGGCAAGATGCTCGATGTCGTCGACATCACCAGCAAGGACGATCGCAAGGAGTTCCGCCGCAACGTCCAGATGATCTTCCAGGACCCCTACGAGTCGATGAACCCCCGCCGCACCATCTACGACGTGGTCGCCGAGCCCCTCACCGTCCACGACCTGGGCACCACCGAGGAGCGGGAGCGGCGGGTCGTGGACCTGCTCGGCCTGGTGGGGCTGACCCCTCCCGAGCCGTTCCTCTTCCGCTACCCCCACGAGCTGTCCGGGGGCCAGCGCCAGCGGGTGGCGATCGCCCGAGCCCTGGTCATGGAGCCCTCCTTCGTCGTCGCCGACGAGCCCACCTCCATGCTCGACGTCAGCATCCGGATCTCGATCATGGGCCTCATGCTCGACCTGGCCAAAGAGCTCGGTGTCACCTATCTCTACATCACCCACGATCTGGCGGTGGCCCGCTACATGTGCGACCAGATCGCCGTGATGTACCTGGGGAAGATCGTGGAGATGGCCCCCACCGAGGAGCTCCTGGAGAACCCGATGCACCCGTATACCAGGGCCCTCCTCTCCGCGGTCCCGGTGCCCGACCCTTCCTACGACCGGCCCCCGGTCCAGATCGAGGGCGGGGTGGCCCGCGCCATCAACCCGCCCGACGAGTGCCGCTTCATCCAACGCTGCCCGTTCGCCGAAGAGGTGTGCGCCACCGCCCATCCCCCCCTCTACGACCGGGGCGGCGACCACCTGGTCGCCTGCTACCTCGTCGACGAGAACGGGGGCTGGACCGGACCGGAGCGTGCCAGGCTCGATCTCCGCTCCTAGCAGCCCCTGATGCCGGGCCCTCTCGCCGGGGTGTCCGTCGTGGAGATGGCGGGTCTCGGCCCCGCCCCGTTCTGCGGCATGCTGCTCGCCGACCTCGGCGCCGACGTGATCCGGGTGGACCGGGCGGGGGCGGCGGCCGGGATGGATGAGCCTGATCGGCTCGACCTTCACAACCGGGGGAAGCGGTCGATCGCCGTCGACCTCAAGACGGAGCCAGGGGCCGAGGTGGTGCTCAGGCTCGCCGCCGGCGCCTCGATCCTCATCGAGGGTTTCCGGCCGGGGGTCATGGAGAGGCTCGGCGTCGGACCTGCCCGCTGCCTCGCCGCCAACCCCGCTCTGGTCTACGGCCGGATGACCGGCTTCGGGCAGGAAGGCCCGTGGTCCGCGATGGCCGGGCACGATATCGACTACATCGCCATGTCGGGAGCCCTGCACGCAATCGGGCCCGAGGAGGCGCCGGTGCCACCGCTCAATCTGGTCGGCGACTACGGCGGCGGGGGGATGCTGCTCGCCGTGGGAGTCCTCGCCGCTCTGGTCCGGGCCCGGGCCACCGGATCGGGCCAGGTGGTGGATGCGGCGATGATCGACGGGTCCGCCCTCCTCACCACCTCGCACCACGGGCTCATGGCCGGGGGATGGTGGCAGGATCGGCGCAGCTCCAACCTGCTCGACGGTGGCGCTCCCTTCTACTCGGTCTACGAGACCGCCGACGGGCGGCATGTGGCGGTGGGAGCGCTCGAGCCGGAGTTCTTCGCAGCCCTGCTCGACGGTCTCGGGCTGGACGACGATGACGTGCCCGCCCAGGCCGAGCGGGTGGGGTGGCCGGAGATGCGGCGCATCCTCGCCGACCGCTTCGGCGCCGAGACCAGGGACCACTGGGCGGAGGTGTTCGCGGGGACCGACGCCTGCGTGGCGCCGGTGCTGTCTCTGGCGGAGGCGCCCCGGCATCCCCACAACCATTCCCGCGGAACCTTCTTCGAGGCCGACGGGGTGGTGCAACCGGGCCCCGCCCCCCGCTTCTCCGCCACCCCGGCAGGGGTGCCCTCCATGCCTGTTGCCGCGGGCGCCGACACCGACGCCGTTCTCGCCGGCCTGGGCTATACCGAGGCCGAGGTCGGTAAGCTTCGCGACTCCGGAGCAGTGGCGTGACCGCCCGAGACATGGAGGAGAAGTGACCGACCGGAGAGTCCTCGACGAGAGAGCCGAGATCGACGCCATCGCCGAGGGCAAGACGATCGTCGACTTCTTCGACCGCAACGCGGAGAAGTACCCCGACCAGGCCGCCGTCCACTGGAAGGAAGACGGCTGGCACAGCCTGACCTGGTCGCAGTACCGGGACCAGGTCCACCAGGCGGCCGCCGGTCTCGCCTCCCTGGGAGTGGGGGAAGGCGAGTTCGTGGCCGTCATGGCGGGAAATCGTCCCGAGCACGTCATCGCCGACTTCGCCACGGTCCACGCCGGCGGCACCCCGGTCACCGTCTACTCCACTCTCACCGCCCCCCAGATCCGCCACATCGCCGACAACTGCAGCGCCACCGTGGCCATCCTCGAGAACCTCGAGTTCATGAAGCGTTGGGAGGAGATCCGCTCCGAGCTGCCCAACCTCCGCTACGTCGTCCTGATGTCGGGCGCGGAGAACTACGACACCGCGGAATGGGTCCTGGGCTGGGACGAGTTGATGGCCAGAGGTCGCCGGCGCCTCGACGAGGACCCGGACACGGTGCGCCGCTCCGCAGGCGCGGTCACCCCGAAGAGTCTGGCCACCCTGATCTACACGTCGGGCACGACGGGGACCCCCAAGGGCGTGATGATCAGCCAGCGCAACGTGGTGTGGACCCTGGAGAGCCTGCGCCGCGCCGCCGATCTCGACATGGGGGTGCGCATGGTCTCCTACCTGCCCCTCGCCCACATCGCCGAGCGTCTCGCCACCCACTACTTGGGGACCTATCTCGCCGGCGAGGTGTGGTACTGCCCCAACCTGGCGGGGGTGCTCGAGTACATCCAGGAAGCCCGCCCGACGCTGTTCGTCGGGGTGCCCCGGGTCTACGAGAAGTTCCACGCCCGCCTCCAGTCGCGGTTCGCCGAGGCCGAAGGGGTCAAGAAGGTGCTCCTGGACAAGGCCCTCGAGCTGAACCGCAAGCGGGTGGAGGCGGAGCTGGAGGAGGGGAGAGCCCCTCTCCTCGCCGGCCTCCTCGACAAGATCGTGCTCTCCAAGGTGCGGGAGGGCCTGGGCATGGACCAGGTCGACCTGGCCATCACCGCCGCCGCCCCCATCAACCCCGACCTGGTCAAATTCTTCCTCAGCATCGGGATCCCCCTCTACGAGGTCTACGGCCTATCGGAGAACACCGGCCCGGCCACGACCACCCTGCCCGGCACGGTCAAGGTAGGGTCGGTGGGCAAGCCGCTCCCCGGAGTGGAGGTCGAGCTGGGCGAGGACGGGGAGCTGATGATCAGGGGCGGCATCGTCTCCGAGGGCTACTACAAGCTCGACGACTCCAGCCGGGAGGCCTTCGACTCGGACGGCTGGCTGCACACCGGGGACCTGGCCCGCATCGACGATGACGGCTTCGTGTGGATCGTGGGCCGGAAGAAGGAGATCATCATCACCGCCGCCGGCAAGAACGTGGCGCCCGCCCACCTGGAGACCCTCCTGGGGAACCACCCCCTCATATCCAAGGCAGCGATGATCGGCGACCAGCGGAAGTACCTGTCGATGGTCATCGCTCTCGATCCCGAGGAGGCGCCCGCCTGGGCGGAGGCCAACGGCGTCGAGTACACCGACCTGGCGTCGCTCTCCAGGCACCCGGCGGTCGAGGCCGAGGTGGCGAGGGCCATCGCCGAGGCCAACGAGACCGTTTCCTCGGTGGAGCAGATCAAGCAATGGGTCATCGTCCCCGACGAGTGGACGCCGGAGAGCGGAGAGCTGACGCCATCGCTCAAGCTGAAGCGCCGGGTGGTCCTCGACAAGTACTCCGAGGACATCGAGAAGATGTACGCCGGGGCCTGACCCGCTGTCGTGAGTGCCGATGAGTGAGCCGATCGCATTCGACGGTCGCGTCGCGGTCATCACCGGCGCCGGGGGAGGGCTGGGCAGGACCTATGCCCTCGAGCTGGCGAGACGCGGCGCCCGGGTGGTGGTCAACGACCTCGGAGGGACGGTCGAAGGGACCGGCTCCTCCCACCAGGCGGCCGACGTGGTGGTGGCCGAGATCGAAGAGGCCGGAGGCGAGGCGGTCGCCAGCTACGACTCGGTGGCCACCGAGGAGGGAGGGTCGGCCATCGTGCAGACCGCCCTGGACGCCTACGACACCGTGGACATCGTGGTCAACAACGCGGGGATCCTCAGGGACAAGTCCTTCGCCAACATGACCGTCGATCAGGTCGAGGCGGTGCTCGACGTCCACCTCCGTGGGGCGTTTCACGTCTCCCTGCCCGCCTTCAAGGCCATGAAGGAGAACGGGTATGGGCGTTTCGTCTTCACCTCCTCGGCCTCGGGCCTCTTCGGCAACTTCGGCCAGGCCAACTACGGGGCGGCGAAGGCGGGTCTGGTCGGCTTGTCCAACGTGCTCGCGGTGGAAGGGCTCAAGTACGAGATTCGCTCCAACGTGATCGCCCCCATCGCCACCACCCGGATGACCGAGGAGCTGTTGGGCCCGTTCGCCGGCATGGTCCAGCCGGAACAGGTCACCCCGATGGTGGTCTACCTGTGCTCGGAGCAATGCCGGCTCACCCATGAGATCTTCACCGCGGGCGGGGGCCGCTACGGGCGGGTGATCATCGCCACCAACCGGGGGTGGTTCGCCGGACAGGACCGCCAAGCCACCCCAGAGGACATCGCCGACCACCTCGACGAGATCCGGGACGTGTCCGACCCGGTGGTGCCCTCGAACAACAACGAGGAGATCGCCCTCCTCGCCGAGATGCTGTCCGGCTGATGCCGATAGATGTCGGCAAGCTGGTCGGGGCGGAGCTCCCCGCCACCCCGTTCTCCTGGGATGAGAGCGACGTGATCCTCTACAACCTGGCGGTCGGCGCCGGCGACCCGCCGGATGATCCCGCCGAGCTGAAATACGCCTACGAGGGCGACCTCCGTGTCGCTCCCGGCTTCGGGACCATTCCCCCGTTCGCCACGATGATGTCGGTCGCCGGGGCGGAAGGCGCCGACATCGACCTGGCCCAGATCCTCCACGGCTCCCAGGAGCTCCGCGTCCACCGGGCGATACCGACCGCGGGCACGGTGACACAGAGCGGCCGCATCACCGACGTCTTCGACCGGGGGAAGGGCGCCCTGGTGATGGTGGAGGTGAGCTCGGTGCTGGAGAAGACCGGCGAGAAGCTGTTCACCAACCGTTCGGGGATCTATGTCCGCGGTGAGGGCGGCTTCGGGGGCGACCGTGGCCCCGAGCCCGGGGACCAGCCCCCGAGCCGCCAACCCGACCACGTGGTGCACACCCCGACGCTGTCCCAGCAGGCCCTGCTCTACCGGGTCGCCTCAGGCGATCGCAACCCGCTCCATGCCGATCCCGGATTCGCCGCCTTCGCCGGCTTCGAGCGCCCCATCCTCCA
>JAHWLC010000180.1 GCA_019347585.1 Actinomycetota bacterium
CGGCCCGCAGCCGGCCCACCTGGATCATGCGGTCTCGCAACGCGTCGCTGCGGGCGCCGAAGCGCTCGGTCTCGGCAGCCTCGCGACCGAGGGTCTTGACCACCAGAGCGGCGTCGAAGGACTCGTGGGCGATGTCGGCCACCTCGGCTCGGAGACGTTGCGCCCTTGCGGCGACGGCGCGCATCCGCCGCTGGAAGTAGTAGTTGGCCGCCATCAGGGCGGGCCCGACCGAGAAGCCGACCAGGGCCAGGAAAGGGTCGGTGATGAGAAGGAGCACACCGGTGCCGATGAGCATGAGCAGGACGCCGAAGGCCATGGGAAGGGGGGCGGCGATGAATGCGGCCGCTTCCACGTCCTCGTTGGTGTTGGCCAGGAGCTGGCCGGTGGAGCGGCGGCGGTGCCACTCCAGGGGGAGTTGGAGATAGCGGTCCGTGACCGCAATGCGGTCCTTGTACTGAACGCGGTGCTGGGCGTAGTAGGCGCCGGCCCGCCGCAGGGTTATCCCCAGGCCCCGGGCGGCGGCGACGCCGATCACCGCGCCGGCAGCAGCAGCCAGGGTGGCGACACCCACCTCCCGCGCCTCCACCGCCGGGATCAGCACCGAGTCGGTGATCCAGCCCACCACATAGGAGGAGACGATGGTCATCGCCGCATAGAGAAGGGTCCCCACCCCGCCCACGGTGAACTCCCGGGGAGCCCTTTTCAGCTGACGGGCGATCAGATGCCGGGCCTTGCCCAACAGGGCCGCGTCTATCGGCACCTTGTGGGGGGTGGTCAGCTCTTCCGTCTCCCGTAGGCGCCTCGGCCCAGGGCGTCCATGAGGTCGTCGACCCGGCCTTCGATGATGCTGCCCAGCTTGTCCAGCTCTACCTGGGTGCCGTCGTCCAGGGTGATGAGGGGGTTCAGCTCCTCGCCGGAGAGCTCCGTCAACTTCTCCCTGGCCTCACGCGCCTTGCTCAGCGCGAACAGGACCTTCTGCAGCCAGCGGGACTCTTCCTCGCGCTGCTTGTCGATACGCCGCAGAAGTCGCTTGTCTGCCTTGTCTGTCATCCGGGCTCGAGTCGTTGGCGGGTTGGCCCCCGAGGGTACGGGGGGAGGAGACCGTAGACAAACACGAGGTGACAGCTTGACATAACGTGCATTATGGGCGCTTCCCAACGTGGGGAACAGATAGGGCCTGCCGCCTGTTTACCCTTCCAGGAAACCCTTCCAGGAAAGGTTTGACTGTGGCCACAGTGGCATTGACCAAGGACACCTTCGACGAGACCGTCCGAGACAACGAAACGGTGATCGTCGACTTCTGGGCGGAATGGTGCGGCCCCTGCCGCATGTTCGCCCCCATCTTCGAGGAGGCGTCCGAGAAGTACGACGACATCGTCTTCGCCAAGGTGGACACCGACGCCGAGCAGGAGCTGGCCACGCAGTTCGGCATCCGCTCCATTCCCACCCTGATGGTGTTCCGCGACCAGATCGTGCTCTTCGCCCAGCCTGGCGCGCTTCCTGGCCACGTCTTCGAGGACCTGATCTCCCAGGTCAAGGCGCTCGACATGGACGAGGTCAGGGCCAAGCTCGCCGAACAGGACGGCCAAAGTGATCACGAGCACGAAGAGGCCGAAACCGGCTGAACAGCTCAGTGGCCGTCCATCCCGAAGTTCTCCGCGACCTGGAAGACAAGGCGATCTCCTACGAGGAGTTGGATTGCGATCCGGAGCTCGCCGACACCGCGCTGTTCTGCGAGGCCTACGGGATCCCGCTGCAGAAGTCGGCCAACGCCATCCTCGTCGCCTCCCGCAAACCCGAAGGGCGCAACGCCGTTTGTGTGGTCCTGGCCACCGACCGTCTCGACGTCAACGGCACGGTGCGCCGCCGGCTCGGTGTCCGCAAGGTGAGCTTCGCCCCCGCGGAGCTGACCAAGGTGCTGACCGGGCAAGAGATCGGCGGAGTCACCATCTTCGGCCTACCCGAAGGCCTCCCGGTGTGGATCGACCCGGCCGTGCTCGACCAGGAGTGGGTAGTGGTCGGCGCCGGATCGCGTACCGCCAAGCTCAAGCTCGATCCTTCCCAGCTCGAGAGTCTGGAAGGTTTCGAGGTCGTAGACGGATTGGCCATCGCCGCAGCCCCGGAGTGACCGGGAACCCCAACGTCGCTCGCTGCGTCGAAGGGAAATGAGAGCTGTTGTCTCACTCTGCGTCGTGCCCCTCGCCCTCGTCGCCTGTGGGCAGCCAATGGAGCTTTCCTCCGATCCGCCTCCGACCGGTCTCATCGTGGTGCCGGGACCGGATGGAGAGTGGCCCGCCGACCTGGAGGTGAGCTGTTCCGGCGGGCCGGCCTTTCCCGTCTCGGCGTTGGAGGAGGTGACCGATCTCGAAGCCGCCGGCCGGGAGGAGGTGGAAGACGCTATCCAGCCCTTCCTCACCAATGAGGAGGGCAAGTTCTGGCCTCAGAAGGGCTGGCAGATCCTCCACGAGACCGGCACCGAGATCCTCCTGGTCCACCACGACCCCTCGGGGAGTCTCGCCTTCATGACCGTCGCCCGGGCCGGCGATGGATGGGAGTGGGCCGGCGCCCAGAGCGGTGGGCCCTGCCCGCTTCGAATCGCCGTGCCCGAGGGTCTCAACACCGTCGACTGGAGGATCGACCCCGCGGCGCAACCAGTCGACGCGGAGGACACGAAGATGCCTCTCCTGCTCAGCGAGCGTGAGTGTGTCAGCGGTCAGGAGATTGGTGACCGGCTGCTCGGCCCCGAGGTCGTACTCACCGAGGATGCGGTGCTGATCGCATTCGCCGCCACTCCCCCGGAAGGCGACGGGTTCGACTGCCAAGGCAACCCGGAGATGCCCTACCTGGTCGAGCTCTCCGAGCCCATCGGAGGACGCGAAGTCCGCAGCGGTCTGGAGCTCGGCATCAACCTCGAGGACTTTCTCGACTAGAGGAGCCGGTCCCGGCGAATCTCCGCCGGATCAGGAAGTAGTAGCCGACCACGCCGATCACGGCGAAGCCGAACCACTGAATGGCGTAGCCGAGGTGCGGTCCCTCACCGGCGAAATCCGGCGGCTCGACCGGGATGGGGGGCTCGGTCCTCTCCCCCATCTCCACCAGGTACATCCCGTAGACCGGGTAGGGGACCTGTTCGCCGATCCTCTCCAGATCGACCCGGCTCAGCACCTCGAGCCGCCCCTCCGGCTCCTCACGGCCCAGAGGCGGTCTGGTCTGGGAGCCACGAAGCCAGCCGTCCACGGTCGCCGTGCCCTCCGGTGGGCCCGCCCCCGCCCCCGCCACCTCGTCGAAGCCGAGAGGGACCCAGCCCCGGTTGACCATGATCGCCTCGCCGCCGTCGGTGAGAAGCGGCGTGATCACATGGA
>JAHWLC010000181.1 GCA_019347585.1 Actinomycetota bacterium
AGGTAGGTCTTGTCTTCGGAGACCACGCAGAGAAAGGCGCCCACCGAGGTGACCAGCTGATAGCGGTCGGCGACGCCACGCTCCCCCGCCCACCACCTGCCGGTGAGCCGCCAAGGACCGCTCCAGGTGAGCACCGGCTCCCAACGGGAGCCGAGACGGACCCGGGCGGGCATCCCGCCGTCCCATTCCACCTCTATCGGCTCGGGCTGGGGAGGGACCAGAGCCGGGCTCGGCCCCGGGGTGGCTCCCGGCCACGGCGCCACGCTATCCCGCTCCGGCTCGGTCCCGGATTCGCCCCAGCGCGACCATGCCACTCGCTCGGCGGGCATACGCCCACCCTGGGCCCGGCCCTGGAGCACCCGGTCCGGACCGACCAGGGCCTGGGCCCGGCTCAAGGCGCGCTCCGCCTCCAGATGCGAGGACTCGTCGCTGAGGAGGCCGAGTTGCCGCCCCTCACCCGACAGATCCGAAGGGGAGATGCTCAGTCTTTCGATCCCCCCCGGCACTCTCCCGTTCTCCACCCATGCCTTGAGCTGCCACCACACCCGGTCGACCAGGCCGGTCTCGGTGAAGGGGTCCGCCGAGCGCCACACCCGCTCCCGGGTGGCGCCTCCCGCAGCGGTGGCGGCGATGGTCACCGTGTGTGGCGCCAGCCCCAGGGGCCGGAGACGGGAGAGCATTCGCTCGGCGAGCGTCCGCCCGGCGAAGGCCACCGCATCGAGGGTCTCCAGAGGGTCCTCGAAGGTCATCTCCACCGCCGTCTCGGGAGGTATCTCCCGGGGATCGGGAGGACGGTCTTCACCGCTGGCGAGACGATGGGCGAGAATCCCCGGATTTCCGAACCTGGTGGCCAGGGCATCCCGGGGAAGCCGGGCCAGATCACCGAGAGTCGCCACGCCCAACCAGCGGAAGGTGTGGATCATCTCCTCTCCGCCCATCGACTCCCTGAGCACGGAGAGATCGAGACCGGAGAGAAAAGAGAGCGTGTCTTCGACCAGATTGGGGCTGCCCACCGAAGCGGTGGCGGCGGCCCATCTCGCCGCGAAGGGACCGTCGGCCACGCCGATCAGCGCCTCACCGCCCCGCTGGCCCCCGCACACCCGGTCGAGCTCTTCTGCCATCCTCGCCGCCAGCGGCCCCTCTCCGTCGTAGAAGCGGATCGCTCCCGCGATGGGGACGAACAGCAACCCCGGCGACACCACCTCGACCCGGGGCACCAGCTCCTCGACCACTGCCACCACCGGCTCGAAGTGTCGGGCCTCGTCACCGGGATCCCGCACCATGACGGTGGCGAACGGGGCCAAGGCCTCCGCCTCCCGACGCGGCATGCCCGGGGACACCCCGGCGGCCAGCACTTCGGGGGTGGCCCCGGTGACCCGCTCGTCGACGATCAGCAGCGGCTCATCCGACGGCGCGTCTGGCCTGGTCAACGACCACATCGGAAACCACACGCACAGCGTCCGTGCCTTCATCCTCCACCTCGAGACGCCGGGTGATCCCGGCCGCGCCCTTGCCCGATGCCTCCAGCACCAGACGTCTTCTCTTCAACCTCCCATGGCCCCGGTCGGCTCCCTCCCAGGTGACGCCGAGAGCGCGCAGCCGGAGGTGCGCCACTCCCCCGGGGAGGCCCGGGCCCATGGAGCGCAACGCCACCGCCACCCGGCGCGCCCTGGCCAGGGCGGCGAGACGCCGGAGGTCGTCATCCCCGATGCGGGCGGGCACCTCGGCATAGACCGCCCTAACCCCCTGGAGGAGGGCGGCGGCCGTCTTCGGCCACAGACCGGGATCATCACAACGGACCACTATCAACCGCTCGATGACGACACCGGTCTCCCAGGCCGCTTCGGGCGAGATCCATCCCCGAGAATCCATGGCCACCACAGGGGCGACCCGCGAGGGGCCGGCCAGGAGTCTCAGCCCGAGCCGGGTCAGACCGGCACCGGGGACACCGACCAGCTCGGTGATACGTCCGGGTTGGAGCTGCAGGTAGCCTCCTTCCCCGGTGCGCTCCTCGAGAAGAGGAGCGGCGAGGCCGAGGCCTTCGATGCCCAAGATCTGACTCCGTCGTCGGGCGATCCATCATATCGAACACGCGTTCGATAGCAAGTCGCGGAGGGCTCCGGCGGTACCCTGACCAAGGCGTGACCGAGAAGAAGCGCATCCTGGTGGCCGACGACTCCGAGATCATCACCACCCTGCTCAACTCGGCACTCGGCTCCGCCGGCTATGAAGTCTCCACCGCGAGCGACGGGATCCAGACCTACGAGATGGGCAGGACCGGCGAGTTCGACCTGGTCATCCTGGACCAGCTCATGCCCGGGCTGTTGGGCCTGGAGGTGATCGACCGCTGGCACGAAGAGGGGGTGGAGACCCCGGTGATCATGCTCACCGGCGTCGAGGACGACCGGACCGTGGTAGAGAGCCTGGACAGGGGCGCGGTCGACTTCGTGCGCAAGCCGTTCCACATGCCCGAGCTGCTAGCCCGGATCAGGCAGCGGCTACCGCCGTGATGGGCGTCTCCCGGCCCAGGCCTCAACCCTCGACTTACACTCCTCCCATGGAGACCTGGGACGCCATCCGGACGCGACGCAAGCTCGACGAGTACGCGCCGGGGCAAATCGAAGAGGAGAAGCTGACCCGGATCCTCGAGGCCGGCCGGCGCGCCCCGTCGTCGCGCAATCAACAACGCTGGCATTTCGTCCTGGTCCGTGACCGGGATCAGCTGCGCCGGCTGTCCCGGGTGTGGCGAGGGGCGGCGCACATCGCCGACGCTCCCGCCGCCATAGGGGTGGTGGCGCCTCACAGCGACGATCCGAGGGAGAGCGCCTCGATCAACTTCGACCTGGGCCAGGCGGTGATGTCGATGATGATCGCCGCCGCCGATCTCGGGATCGGGACCCGTCACGCCGCCGTCGAGGACTACGACTTGGCGGCAGAGATCCTCGACCTCCCCGAGGGCCTCAGGCTCACCTGGATGTTCGGGCTGGGCTTTCCCGGCGACCGGCCACTGAGCCCGGTGCAGAATCCCGATCGGCGCGACTTCGACGACGTCGTCCACGAGGAACGCTGGTAGCCGGCAGGCATCAGCGGGCTGACTCAACAAACAGCGGTGCCCGACCGATAACCAGAGGACATGACCGCCATAGACCTCACCCGGTTGGTGGTGCTGGTCCTCTTCGGCGCCAACAGTTTTCTCCTCATCGGGCTGTTCGTCCTGAAGACGATCCACCGCCGGCGTATCGAGCGGCACAACCGCCGCCGCTCTGAGTTCACGCGTCTGATCAGCCGCCACCTCACCTATGAGCACTGCACCGATCCGATCACCCCGGCGATGTCCGAAGACCCCGCGTTCCTCGATG
>JAHWLC010000182.1 GCA_019347585.1 Actinomycetota bacterium
CGCCGGCGATCTCATGGTCCTGGCCCAGACGGAGGTCGGCGAGATCGCGATGAGACCCGGAGGCTCCACGGCGATGAGCCACAAGGCCAATCCGGTGGACGCGATGCGGGCAGTGTCCGCCGCCCGACTGGCGGTCGCCGCCGCCGCCGGCCTCCTCACCGCCCCGCCTCCCCGTCTGGAGAGAGACGCCGGCGGCTGGCAGGTGGAGTGGCATCTGGTCTCGGACGTGTTCGAGGCTGCGGCCGTTTCGGTGGAGGCGGTCAACCGGGCGCTGGCGACGATCGAGGTGGACACCTCCCGGATGGGGGCCAACCTCGATTCCGCCCTGGGAAGTGATCGCCCCGAGCCGGCCGATATCGACCGTCTGGTCGCAGCCGCCATCTCCGGCTTCGAGGAGGCCCGGTCAGACCTGGCCTCAGCCGGCTAGCAGACGGCTCAGGGCCGAGCCGAACTCCTCGGGGCGCTCCACATTGCTGAGATGAGCGGCGTCGAGGAGGGTGAGCTCGGTATTGGGGATGGCATCGGCCAGCCATTGCTGGATCTCGGGCGGGGTGGAGACGTCGTGCCGGCCCCCGATGAGCAGGGTGCGGGAGCGGATCGAAGACGCCGACTCCCTGAAGTCGGCGTCCCGGACGGCGGCACAACAGCCGGCGTACCCGCCGGGGTCGATGGCCCGCAGCGTCTCCCGGGCCCGCTCCGTCTCCCCGGGTGGGCATCCCTCCAGGCCTCGGAGAAGAAGCGCTCCACGACGACGTCGGCGATGGCTCCCATCCCGTCTCTCTCCACGGTGGCGATCCTCTCATCCCAGCCCTCCCGGGTGCCGATCTTCGCCCCGGTGTTGGCGAGGGCGAGCCGGCCCACCCGGTCCCGGTGGTGCACCGCAACCCACAGCCCGACTTGACCGCCCATCGAGATGCCGCAGAAGTCGAACCGATCGACACCGACGTGGTCGGCGAGGGCGATGACGTCGCCGCCGAGGTCGGCCATGGTGTAGGGGGGCGGGGGGGCGCCGGACTCACCGTGGCCCCGGTGATCGAAGCGGATCAGCCTCTGCCGCGGCCCGAGCATCTCCACCTGGGGGTCCCACATGGCGCGGTCGGCGCCGAGGGCATGACACAGCATCAGCGCCTGGGCCGATCCACCCGTGTCGTCGTAGGCCATGGCCCATCCCTCCCTCTCCAGGTACTCGGTCACGAGCCCTCTCCTTCCCGCCCATGCCCGGGGGCGTGGGCCTTTGCGGTCCGCTCCATGAGATCGCGAAGAACCTCCAGCTCACCTTGCTCCGGAGGCGGAGTCTCCCCCAGATCGGCCCCGAAGGCGACACCCCACCCGGTGGACTCGCGGACCTGTTCGCGATCCACCCCGGGATGCAGCGACGCCACGGTCAGCTCCTTGGTCTCGGGGTCGGGCCTCATCAGGCAGAGGTCGGTGATCACCAGGGTGGGGCCCTGGGTGACGAGGCCGAGATCGGCGCGGTCGCTTCCGCCGGACCCGAAGCCGAAGGAGGTGACGAAATCCACCTCGGGGACCATCGCCCGCGGGGAGTGGGGCATGATCACGAAGATCTCCTCGCAGAAGGAGGCGATCTCCGGGGCGCCGCCGCCACCAGGGAGACGCACCTCGGGCCGGTGATAGCCCCCGATCACGGTGGTGTTGATGTTGGCGAAACGGTCGATTTGGGCCGCACCCAGGAAACCTATCGAGATCCTCCCCGCTTGCAGCCAGTACTGGAACATCTCCGGCACCGACACCGTGGTCAGGGCGGTCTCGCACAACTCCCCGTCCCCGATGGAGAGGGGAAGGACGTCGGGCCGGGTGCCGATCGTGCCCGACTCGTAGATCAGGGTGATGCCGGGGGAGTGGGTGAGGCGAGCCAGGTTGCAGGCCGCAGAAGGGGTCCCGATCCCCACGAAGCAGGTGTCGTCACTGCTGAGCTGGCGGGCCGCGGTCACCACCATCATCTCCTCGGAGGTGTAGCCGGGGCTCATGGCGGGGCACCCAGGACCTCGTCCTCGAGCCACTGCCGGAACCGCTCGCGATCACGGGAGATGGCGTCCCACTCGGTGTAGAAGGCGTTGTCCCTGGTGTAGTAGCCATGGGCGTAGGAGGGGGCGGCGCCTCCGGGGGCCTCGGCTATGGCGTCGACGGACCACGAGGGCAGGATCACGCTGTTGTGGCTCGGAGCGCGCAGGTCGTCGACGATCTCCTCTACGGTCACCACCACCGCCCGGCGCGCCGCCAGCGCCGCCTCCTTCTGGACGCCGACGATCCCCTCGATGAGGACGTTGCCCTCCCGGTCCGCCCTCTGGGCGTGGATCACGGTGACATCGGGTCTGATGGCGGGGACCGCGGCCAGTCGCTCCCCGGTGAAGGGGTCGTCCAGGAAGCGGATGCTCTCGTTGACCGCGGGCAGATCCGAGCCGAGATAGCCGCGGAAGAGGGCCACGGGGAGACCGGCGGCTCCCGCCCAGTAGGCGTTGGCCATGGCGGCGTGGGAGTGCTCCTCGATCTCCAGTGCCCGGGGCCAGCCGTTCTCCACGGCATCGCGGAGCCGGTGCAGCGAGCCGACGCCGGGGTTGCCGCCCCAGGAGAAGACCAGCCGGGCGACACACCCGGCCCCGATCAGCTGGTCGTAGATCAGGTCGGGGGTCATCCGGATCAGGGTGAGGTCGCGACGCCCCTGGCGAATCACCTCGTGCCCGGCGGCGAAGGGTATGAGATGGGTGAACCCCTCCATGCACACGGTGTCCCCGTCGTGGACATGGGTGGCTATGGCCTCGCGCAGCGACGTCATCGCCGGCATGGATCACCCCGTCGTCGCCGTGGTTCGTGGGTTGGGGGCCTCACCGGCAGGTCAGGATAAGGGGTAGGGTCGGCACATGCCTCCAGCCGAAGACGTCCTCGGGTCGGACCCCCGTCCCCCCTTCTTCCCCATCGCCAACGCGGAGGGGATCGGTCTCGTGGCCCCCGAGGACCGGCTCGGTGTGCCGGTGCGCACCTGGGCGCGCGCCCTGGCGGGGATGCAGAAGGAGGCCCTGGTGGTCAATGGGGCCACGGGCCGGGCATGGCGGCTGGTCAGCGACGAAGGCCCCTACCTCGACGGGCACGACCGGGCTCCCTGCCCGCTCTGCACCTTCATCGCCGGGATGGTGTCCTCCTACATGAGCGAGATCACCGCACTCGCCTCCGAGCATGAGGTCGGACTTCGCGACATACGGCTCACCCTGGACACCTTCTACTCCATGGAGGGATCTGCCCTCAAGGGGACCATGATCGGGGGGGCGGGCCCTCCCCGGCTCGTCGCCGAGATCGCCGCCGATGCCGACGAGGACACCGTGGCCCGGCTGGTCGAGGATGCG
>JAHWLC010000183.1 GCA_019347585.1 Actinomycetota bacterium
GAGCAGGAGCAGGAGCTCGACACGTCGTTCTCCCTCCCCGGGCACGCCCGGTTCCGCGTGAACGTCTACTACCAGCGGGACGCGATCGGCTCGGCGTTCCGCCTGATCCCCTTCGAGATCAAGACGATCGAGGAGCTCGGGCTCCCGACGCAGGTGGCGGAGTTCGCGCGGATGCCCAGGGGGCTTGTGCTGTTCACCGGCCCCACGGGGTCGGGGAAGTCGACCAGCCTCGCGTCGCTGGTGGACATGATCAACTCGGACCGGGACGTCCACCTGCTGACGGTGGAGGACCCCATCGAGATCCTCCACCCCGACAAGCGCTCGATCGTCGTCCAACGCGAGGTGGGGGTGGACACGCCTCATCCCGCCGACGCTGTCCGCGCCGCGATGAGGCACGACGCCGACGTGATAGTCGTCTCCGAGTTGACCGACCACGAGACCGCCGGGGCGGCGATAGACGCCGCCGAGACCGGCCACCTCGTGATCTCCGCTATGCGCACCACCGATCCGGCGGAGACGATCAACCGGCTCATCTCCATGTTCCCCGAATCCCGTCGGTCGATGGCACGCACTCAGCTCGCCGCCCAGCTCCGGGGGATCGTGAGCCAGATGCTGATCGACGCCGGTGACGGCCGGGTCGTCCTCGCCTGTGAGGTGCTCACCAACAGCGAGAGGGCCGAGGAGTGGATCCTCTCCGATCGGGAGCCCGCCCACCTCATGGACATCATCAAGGACTCCAGCTTCTACGGAATGCAGACCTTCGACCAGGCGCTGCTCGGCCATGTGGTCAACAGGACCGTCGACCTCGGAGCGGTCCTCCCCTATGCGCGGAACACGCACGAGATCAGGGCCAAAGCGATGTCTGCCGGGTTGTCGATATAGCCCTACTTCCCCCGGAACGGGGTCGGGTCCCTCGACCGGCCCCCCCGTCACTTCCCTCCCGATTGAGGGACGCCTCCGGCCTCCCGTAACCTCGCAGGTCGTGATTCCCGAGCGGCTGGAGTTCCTGCAGTCTCCCGACCTGCCCCCGGCACAGCTCATCGAGCTGTTCTCCGACGCCGGGGAACAGCTCTACCTGGTGGGGGGTTCGGTGCGTGACGCCTTCCTGGAGCGGCCCGTCGAGGACTTCGACTTCGCCACATCGGCCCGTCCCGAGCGGGTGGCCCACATCCTCGAGCGATGGGCCGATGTCGTCTACGAGGTGGGGGCGGCTTTCGGCACGATCGCAGCCCGGAAGGACGGGCGCACCGTTGAGATCACCACCTTCCGGGACGAGGTGTACCGGGACGACACCCGCAAGCCCCAGGTGACCTTCTCAGACGACATCGAGACCGACCTGAGCAGACGCGACTTCACGGCCAATGCGATAGCACTGACCCTTCCCTCGCTGGATGCGGTGGATCCCTACGACGGTCTGGTCGACCTGGCGGCACGGACTCTGCGCACGCCGCTGCACCCCGAGGTGTCGTTTGGCGACGACCCGCTTCGCATGCTCCGCCTGTTCCGCTTCCAGGCGACACTCGGCTTCGACCCCGACTCGACCGCGGTGGCCGCAGTGGAGGCGATGGGGCAACGCCTCGAGATTGTCTCCGCCGAGAGGATCAGGGACGAGCTCACCAAGCTCCTGCTGGCCCCCGCTCCGGGAGATGCCCTGCGCTCCCTGGTGGCGTCCGGTCTCGCCGAGCGGTTCATACCCGAGCTGCCGGGTCTCGCCATGGAGCAGGATCCCAACCAGAGGCACAAGGACGTGCTCGAGCACACCTTCGCGGTCGTGGACAAGACCACACCCGATCTGGTGCTGCGTCTCGCCGCCCTCCTCCACGACGTCGGGAAGCCCGATACGCGTGAGTTCGGCCCCGACGGCGTCAGCTTCCATCACCACGAGGTGGTGGGGGCCCGCATGGCGCGGAAGCGGCTGCGTGCCCTCCGCTATCCCAAGGAGGTGGTGGAGGACGTCGCCGAGTTGGTGCATCTCCACCTCCGGCCGCACACCCTCAAGCTGGGCTGGTCCGACTCGGCGGTGCGTCGCTACGTCCGCGACGCCGGAGCGCTCCTCGGGCGACTCAACGAGCTGGTGCGATCGGACGTGACCACCGCCAGCCCGCGTCGCGAGGGCGCCATACAACGCCGCATCGACGAGCTGGAGGAGCGAATCGCCGAGCTCTCCGAGCGGGAGGAGCTGGACCGGATGAGGCCCCCGATAGACGGGCATCAGGTGATGGACTATCTGGGAATCGGTCCCGGCCCCAGAGTGGGGGAGGTGCTCGAGCTGCTGTTGGAGAGACGGATCGAGGAAGGCCCCTACCCACCCGCAGCCGCATACGCGATGGCCCGGGAGTGGGCCATCGAGGCCGGGCTGCCAGACCCTGGTCCACCACCGGGCACCGAGGAGGAGTGAGCCGCGGGGCATAATCGGCGGTGATGGCCGTGGACAAGAGGAGCGCGCAGGTGGAGGGGGCCGCCATGGCATTCGTCGACGTCGGAGAGGGCGATCCCATCGTCCTGCTGCTGCACGGCAACCCGACCTCGAGCTACCTGTGGCGCAACGTCATTCCCCATCTCGAGGAGTTCGGCCGCTGCATCGCCCCCGACCTGATCGGGATGGGCGACTCCGACAAGGTGGGCGAGGGCCGGGGCGCCTACCGATTCTCGACCCATGCCCGCTACCTGGCGGGTCTGCTCGATCAGTTCGATCTCGAGAGGAGTGTGGTCCTGGTCGGCCACGACTGGGGAGGCCCGCTCCTCTTCGATTGGGGGCGGCGCCACCCGGGCATGGTGCGGGGCGTCGTTCTCATGGAGACGATTGTCACCCCGGTCACCTGGGACGATTGGCCGGAGGCGGCTCGCAGGATCTTTCAGGCGATGCGCTCCGACGCCGGCGAGGAGATCGTCCTCGAGAAGAACGTTTTCGTGGAGCGCATCCTCCCCGCTTCGGTGCTGCAGCCGCTTGCCGAGGAGGTGATGACGGAGTATCGCCGCCCCTATCTGGAGCCGGGGGAGTCGCGGCGACCCACCCTGACGTGGCCCCGGGAGATCCCCATCGAGGGCGAGCCGGCCGACGTGGCCACCGTGGTCGAGGACAACGCCGCCTGGCTGGCGAGCCCCCAGGTGCCCAAGCTGTTCGTCAACGCCGAGCCGGGCTCGATCCTCACCGGGCGTCAGCGGGAACTGGTGCGGGGGTGGCCCAGCCTCAGCGAGGTGACGGTTCCCGGCGTCCATTTCCTCCAGGAGGACTCGGGAAGGGCCATCGGAGACGCCATCGCCGCCTGGTTGGGGACCATCGGGTAGGGCGGCCCATGCTCCTCGTCGCCGTCCCCGCAGTGTTCCTCGCTCTCCTGGCGCTG
>JAHWLC010000184.1 GCA_019347585.1 Actinomycetota bacterium
TCATCGCCCTCACCGCGGTGCCGCTCATGGTCCTTGCCACCTTCAGCGGGAGACGGATCAACCGCTCCATCGGCGAGCCCGGCTACACCACGCTGTTCTGGGCGGTGATGGCCGGCTACACGGCGCGGCTGGTGTTCAGCCTGTGAACCGCGAACCCAGGGTTCTAGACGTCGGTAACCGGGGTCTAGAACCCTGGGTTCGCCAATAGGGGGCTGCACCAGGGTGCGTTTTTCGCACCCTGGTGCAACCCGAAGCAGCTAGGCCGCCAGTCGGCGGTTTCTCCCGGAATGATGTCGGGCAAAGACCATCCGCTCGAGAGGAGGCGGACAGGTATGCGTGTCGTCGTCGTTGGCGCCACTGGAAATGTCGGAACCAGCTTGCTGCGGTTGCTGGTCGACGACCCCAGGGTGGAGACAGTGATGGGGCTGGCGAGACGGCGGCCCACCCTGCCCCTTCCCAAGGTCGAATGGATCGCAGCCGATGTCGGCGGGGCGGATCTGAGACGAGTGTTCACGGGTGCCGACGCCGTGGTCCACCTCGCCTGGCTGATCCAGCCGTCTCACAACGAGGCCAGGCTGTGGGCGGCCAACGTGCTGGGGAGCCATCGGCTGTTCGAGGCGGCGGCAGCTGCTGGTGTGCCCACAGTTCTCTACGCCTCCTCCATCGGCGCCTACGGGGCCGCCCAGCACAAGGATCCGGTCGACGAGACCTTCCCCGTGGACGGCATTCCCACCTCTTTCTACTCTCGGCACAAAGCGGAGGTGGAATGGCTGCTCGACGGTGTGGAGAAGCGACACCCCGAGATGCGGATCGTCAGATTCCGCCCCGCTCTCATCTTCAAGCGGGAAGCCGCCACCGGTGTGCGCAAGCTCTTCCTTGGCCCGCTGATTCCCCGGAGCCTGATGCGTCCCGGAGTGGTTCCCTTCTTCCCGGTCGCCCCTGAGCTCACCTTCCAGACGGTGCACACCGAGGACGTAGCGGCCGCGTACCACGCGGCATTGCACACGGAGGTGCGGGGGCCGTTCAACCTCCACGCCGAGCCGATGCTGTCGATGGAGGACGTGGCGCAGATACTGGAGGCAGATCCGATAGGGGCGAGGGCATGGATGTTCCGGGTGGCAGCTGCCGCATCGTGGCGAATGCGTCTCCAGCCGACTCCCGAGGGTTGGATAGACATGGGCCTGAAGGTGCCGGTCATGTCCTCCGAGCGAGCCCGCCAGGAGCTGGGCTGGAAGCCGGTGCACAGCTCCCGCTTCGCCCTCGAGGAGCTGATCCATGGCATGGCTGAGGGCGCCGCTTACCCGACGCCGCCCCTGGCGGCATGATGGCGGCTTTCAGTCCCCGGAAAGCCGCGGGTATCGGCTGAGATGCGCGCCCTCACCTGGCACGGCAAGCGCGACGTTCGGATCAGCGAGGTCCCCGACCCACGGATCGAGGAGCCGAATGATGCGGTGATCAGGGTCACTTCCACCGCCATCTGCGGATCCGATCTCCACCTCTACGAGATCCTGGGAATGTTCATGAATGAGGGCGACATTCTGGGACATGAGGCGATGGGTGTGGTCGAGGAGGTTGGCCCCGAGGTCGAGCATGTGGCTCCCGGTGACCGGGTGGTGATCCCCTTCAACATTTCCTGCGGGCACTGCTTCATGTGCCAGCGTCATCTCTATGCCCAGTGTGAGACCACTCAGGTGCGGGAACACGACAAGGGGGCCGCGCTATTTGGCTACACCTGGCTCTACGGCGCCGTGCCCGGCGGGCAAGCCGAGCACTTGCGTGTTCCCCAGGCCCACTTTGGCCCGATCAAGCTGCCCGACGGCCCCCCCGACGAACGCTTTCTCTACCTCTCCGACATTCTTCCCACTGCCTGGCAGGCGGTGGAGTACGCGGACATCCCCGCCGGTGGCACCGTCGGCGTCTTCGGCCTCGGCCCGGTGGGCCAGTTCTGCGCCCGCATCGCCATCCAACGCGGCGCTCGTGTCATTGGCGTGGACCTGGAACCGGAGCGGCTCGAACTGGCGGCCGATCACGGAGCAGAGGTGGTCGATGCGTCCGGCGACGCTGACATTGTGGAGGCGCTGCGGGAGGCGACCGATGGCCGCGGCCCCGATTCCACAATCGATGCCGTGGGCATGGAGGCCCACGGCTCTCCGGTGGCGGCGGCGGCGCAGAAGGCGGCAGGTCTCCTCCCCGATCGGATCTCGGCGGAGCTGGTCGGGGACCTCGGTGTCGATCGTCTCACCGCGCTCAGGAACGCGATCAGCGCCGTTCGGCGCGGGGGCACGGTATCGGTGGTCGGCGTCTACGGGGGAGCGATCGATCCTTTGCCGATGATGGAAATGTTCGACAAGGGAATCCAGCTGCGCATGGGGCAGGCCCACGTCAAACGATGGGCGGATCAGATCATGCCACTCTTGCTCGACGATCGGGATCCGCTCGGCACCGAGGGCTTCGCCACCCACCGTCTCCCTCTAGAGGCGGGGCCGGAGGGGTACCGGATGTTCCAGGAGAAAACGGACGGGGCGGTCAAGGTGGTCCTCCAGCCGTGGACGACCGGCGACCACGCAACCTGATCAACATTCTCCCCGTGTCGCAGCTGACGGCTACTCGCGGCGCACTGGCCCATGATGAGTTCATGCGGCTCCACACCACCGGTTTGGAGCATCTGTCACCCAGCAGTCTCGGTCGAAGGAGTCGGGGCCGACCGAGCCGTTGACCCGTTCCTCTACTGGAATATCAAATGCCTTTGAGGGTGCCGCTCAGCCGAGCGGGGAAATGGAGTCACGGCGGGCCAGGGCCGCGGCCATCTCCGACGGGTGCTCCTCCCACAGGCGCGGCCTGGCTTCGATATCCGTCAACAGGAACCCCTGCATCGATGCGAAATATATGAGCTCGATCGGTTTGCGGTGGGGCTCAGGCCTTAGACGGAGCCACTCCGGTCACCACCATGTAGCGGTGACGCCAGCCCGTCTTCATCGTCTCGACGTGGGTGTCGGCATAACCCAGCTCGAGAAGCTTCTGGGCCAGCACTTCGGCGTCGTTCGGGTCGAGCCCGTGGCCGTCCTTGCCTTCCTTCAGCAACCCCTCGACGATGTGAAGCCGGCCCCCCGGCGCCAGGACCCTGAGGATCTCGGTCAGCCCCGCCTCGCGATCGGCCCAATGGTGGAACGACGAGATGTTGATCGCCACGGTGAAATGATCGTCGGGAAAGGGCACGGTCTCCGCCGACCCCAACCTGACGTCGGCTTGGGGGACGCGACGTGAGGCCCGCTTCACCATCGACGGACTGGGGTCGACACCGGCCACCTCCGCCCCGCTGGCGGCGGCATGCT
>JAHWLC010000185.1 GCA_019347585.1 Actinomycetota bacterium
GCTCCAACGGCGGCGATGCCGAGAAGAGCGGGCGCAGACGCGCCGCCCGCAGCTTCGAGGACACCTTCGAGGAGATGTCCGAGTAGTCACTGGTTTGAGTGGCCCGTCGCCGGGTTGATGGCGGCGTCTCTCCGGCCCTCGACGTCCCCTGGGTTCGTCGAAGTGCTCGCCGCAGCTCCCCGTGCGAGACGCGCGCTTCTCCTGCCTAGATGACGCCGATGCCTCGGAGATACGCTCACCTCCACCGAGCGACGGACCACTAGCCGATGCCCGAGCTGCCCGACATCGTCGTTTACCTCGAGGCCCTGGAAGAGAGGGTCCTCGGGCAAGAGGTCGCCGGGGTGAGGATCGCCTCACCCTCGGTGCTCCGCACCTACCACCCTCCCTACGACGCCCCGGTCGGACGCCAGGTCGCCGGCCTCCACCGGGTGGGCAAGCGCATCGTTCTCGAGATGGAGCCGGAGATCTATCTGGTGATCCATCTCATGATCGCCGGGCGCCTCCGCTGGGAGGCGCCCGGCAAAGCCATCCCCAAGAAAGTGGGATTGGCTGCCGTCGATTTCGAGTCGGGCGCGCTGATCCTCACCGAGCAGGGGACTCACAAGCGGGCCGGCATCTGGCTGTTCGACGATTGGGAGGGGGTGGCCACCCTCGACCGGGGCGGGGTGGAGCCGCTGGAGGTGTCGTCGGAGGAGTTCGCCGCCGCCATCCGCTCCGAGAACCGCACTCTGAAACGGGCTCTCACCGACCCCCGGATCTTCTCCGGTATCGGCAACGCCTACTCCGACGAGATCCTATGGGCGGCGCAACTCTCCCCGGTGAAGCGGACCTCCCAGATCAGCGATGGCGAGATGGAGCGGCTCCGTCAGGCGGTGGTCGTCTCCCTCGAGGAGTGGACCGCCCGCCTCCGCGACGAGACCGGTGAGGGCTGGCCCTCCAAGGTGACCGCCTTCCGCGAGGACATGGCGGTGCATGGCAAGTATCGGGAGCCCTGCCCTCGCTGCGGATCGCCGGTGCAGCGGATCGTCTACGCCTCCAACGAGACCAACTACTGCGCCACCTGTCAGACCGGGGGCAAGCTCCTCGCCGACCGCTCGCTCTCCCGTTTGCTCAAAGAGGACTGGCCGCGGACGCTCGAGGAGCTCGAAGAGGCATGAACCGGGCGGGGCCGGGTCGCCAGCTGCCCCACCCCGCGGCGCTCCATATCGCCCCATCCACCGCCCACCCGTCCGAGCATGGCCTTCAGTCTCCAGATCACGGTGAGCTGACGCATCCCGAAGTTCTCGATGACGGCCATGGCGATCAGCCGCGATGTGTCGGCGGGGCTGTTGAAGTAGCCGTAGCTCTCGTCGAGGAGCAGGGCGATCAGGGAGTTGAGCAACCCCAGTCCCAGGGCGAGAAGCAGCAGCCAGAGCAGCGAGGTGGTGTTGATCACCCCGACCAGGAAGGCGATCGGCACCACCACCCACCCCGCCGCCTCCACCACCGGGGCGAGGTACTCGAAGAGGACCATGCCGGGCCAGGTGATCATCCCCACCTTCCCGAAGCGGGGATTGAAGGTGATGGGCATGAAGTCCCGAACCGCGGTCATCAGCCCGCGCTGCCACCGGACCCGCTGCCGTCGCAGCACACGGAGCGACTCCGGGACCTCGGTCCAGATCACTGCCGAGGGTTCGTAGACGATCCGGTAGGGGATCCGGTTCTCCAGGTGGTGACGGTGGAGACGCATCGTCAGGTCGAGATCCTCGCCCATGTGGCCGGTCCTGAACCCTCCCACCGCGACCACGGCACTCCGCCTCCAGACGCCGAATGCGCCCGAGATCAGCGGCAGCGCGTTGAGGGCCGACCAGGCGGGACGGGCGCCCAGGAAGGTCCGCACGTACTCGAGCACCTGCATCCTCGGGATCAGGGGCGTGGGCACCGTGGCCCGCACCAGGTGCCCGAGCCTGAGCACGCTCCCATTGAGGGGGCGGACGTTGCCCCCGACCGCCACCGTCCGCTCCCGGTCCTCCACCACCCGCTGCATGGAATGGACGAGACAGTCCGGGTCGAGCACGACGTCGGCGTCGGTGCGCAGGATGTAGGGATGACGGGCGGCGTTGAGCCCGGCGTTCACCGCGTCGGACACCCCACCGTTCTCCTTGTCGAGGACGGTGATGTCGACTGCCCCTCGCGCCCGATAGATGGCCCGGATCGGCTCGGTGGGGAGATCGGGACGGTAAGGGATCCTCACCTGCTCCAGGTCGAAGCCCTCGATGAGCGCCTGGAGGGTTCCGTCCGTCGACCCGTCGTTGATCACCACCATCTCGAACCGCGGGTAGTGCACGATCGACATCGAGCGCACCGCGTCGACGATCCCCGCCTCCTCGTTGTAAGCCGGGATCAGGATCGACACCGGCGGTGCCGTTCTCGTCGAGAGCATCTCGTCGACCCGCCCGAATCGGCGAAGATGATGGTGCCTCCGCAGGGCCGCAGCCGAGGCCAGGGCGAGGAAGAGCAGGTAGGCCTGCATGACCACGAAGAAGAGGATGGTTGCGTAGCCGACCCAGGCCAGGACCCTCAGGATCACGGGCTGACCAGGGCTCGGTCGGTCATGTGGCCGAGGAGGGCGAGGTCCCGCACCGTGGGCACTCCCGCGTCGAATCTCTTTCTCGCCGCGACCAGCTCCCCGGTGTCGACCAGGGCCTCGGCGGCGGCGTCGGCCGCATGGGGGTCGGGCCCGTTGATCGCCTCGTAGAGGTGGTCTATCCCACCGGGAATCTGGGCAAGGCCCGCCGCCGAGTTGCGGCGGACCCACCAGTTGCGGTCGGTGAGGCCTCGTGCCAGGAGTGAGGCGGAGCCAGGGTCGCCGATGGTGCCCATGGCCGTCGCGGCCTTGGCCCTGATACGCCAGTCCTCGGAGTCGGCTCCTTCGATGATCCGCTCCAGGGCGACCGGGCTTCTCAGCTCCCCGAGAGCCTCGACCGCGGCGATGCCGATCTCGGGGTCGACCGCCTCGCCCATGATCTGCATGAGGGGCATCACGGCCTCGTCGTCACCGATATTTCCCAGCGTGCGGATGGCGAGGGCGGGACCGTTGGAGTCGAAGCGATGGTTGACTCTGATGTAGGCCAGCAGGGGCCAGGTCGCTCTACGGCCGAACCTGGCGAGGGTGTCGGCGAAGCGGGTGGCCACCCAGGAGTTCTCGGTCTCGAGGCGGTCGAGGATGGCGTCGATAGCGGGTGTCCATCTCATCCGGCCCAATCCGCGAGCGGCCTGGATGCGGATCTCGTGCTCTCGATCCGAGAGATGCTCCAGGAGCACCTCCGCGGAGGCTTCGTCGCCCATCT
>JAHWLC010000186.1 GCA_019347585.1 Actinomycetota bacterium
CGTCTTCCGCCACGGCTACACCTACTCGGGCCATTCCACCGCCTGCGTCGCCGCGTTGAAGGTGATGGAGATCATCGAGCGCGAGGGGCTGCTGATGCGGGCCCGCCAACTCGAGTCCGAGATCTACGACGCCCTCCTCCCGCTCGAGGAGCTCGACATCGTGACCCACATCCGGCGGGGAGTGGGGGCGTTGGCCGCGGTCCAGCTCGTCTCCGGGGACGAGAAGCTGCCCTATCGGGCCGCCGAGGCCTGCCGGGAGGCGGGGGTGCTCACCAGGGCGGTCGGAGGGGGCGGCCTCCAGGTTTCCCCCCCGCTGATCATGACTCCCGAGCAGGTGGAGGAGATGGGCACGCTGTTCATGAAGGGGCTCCGCTCCCTGTGAAGCAAACCCCCTTCTGGGTCGAGGACCATCCTCGGCCCGCCGGTCTCGGCAGCGACGAGCTCCCCGCCGAGATCGACTACCTGGTGGTCGGCTCGGGCCTCACCGGCCTCTCCGCGGCCCTCCGGCTCGCCGAAGCGGGCAAGCAGGTGGCAGTGATCGACTCCGGCGAGATCGCCGGCGGCGCCTCGTCGATCAACGGGGGAATGGTCTCCCCCGACGTCAAAGCCGGCATCGACACCGTTCACGCCTACTACGGGCCGCGAGTCGCCGCCGACATGTGGGAGTCGACGGTGAGATCGGTCGAGCTGGTGAAGGAGCTGAGTCGGCGGCCCGGGATCGACGCGGTGACCCATAGCGGGGGAATGGCCGCATTGGGGAGAGGTGGCAAGCAGCTGCGCGCCTTCGACCGCAAGCTGGAGTGGTACCGGGGGAGGTTCGGCGTGGATTGGGAGGTGGTGGACGCTCGGGAGATCGACCGCATCGTCGGGGGCGACAGCTTCAATGTCGCCCTCTATCAGCCTGCCAGCCTCGGAGTCCATCCAGCCCGTCTCGTCTTCGGTCTAGCCGCCGAGGTGGCGCAGGCCGGTGCGAAGCTGGTGTCACACTGCCCCGCCCGCTCCATGGAGCGCACCCGCAACGGGATGACGGTGAGCACCGGACGCGGCGTAGCCCATGCCGGCGACGTGATTCTCGCCACCAACGGCTACACCACCCGCGCCCCGAGCCGCGAGCTGGCCCGGCTGGTGGTGCCCGTCGGCTCGTACATCATCGTCACCGAGCCGGTGGGCAAGGAGATGGCCGACAGCGTCTTCCCGGGAGGGGCAATGACCTACACGCCCAAGCGGCTGCTCAACTACATGCGCCGCACCCACGACGACCGCGTCCTGGTGGGAGGGCGGCGCAACCTCCGGCCCGGCCTCGACCTGGAGGCGTCCGCCGTGGACCTCCGCCAGGCAATGGTGCGATTCTGGCCCCAGCTCGAGGACGCTCGGGTGAGCCATGTCTGGGGGGGCAGGGTCGGCGTTACCTTCGACCTCATCCCCCACATCGGCCGGGTCGACGGCGCCTGGTACGCCCTGGGCTACGCCGGGCACGGGGTGGCGCTGGCCCTCCAGCTCGGCCACGAGCTGGCCGGGATGCTGCTCGGCGAGGACCCCACCAGCGTCTACGCCACCATCCCCCACAACGGACGCTTCTACTACACCGGGCGCAGCACCTGGTTCCTCACCCCGGCCTCGCTGCTCTACCGGGCCCTCGACCGCATGGGGGTGTGAGCATCCGCCGTCCCGGGTAGAGCCTGAAGCGATGGGCCAATCGCGGTCGCTCGGTTATCGACATCTCGCCCTGGGTGTTGCCCTGGCAGCCGGGGGAGTGCTCACAGGCGTGGGCCTCGCCGGCTCCCTCGGGTCTGGGGCGTCTCCTCCTGCGGCGGATTCGTTTGCCGTCGCAACCGCCACCACACAGCGGGTCGTATCGACGCCGATATTCCAGCCGCCGTCTGCAGACGCCTCGTCCTCGACGGAACAGGCCGCAGAGACTGCCGGCCGTGCCGATCCAACGGTGTTGCACATCCCTGCGATCGGCGTGGAGAGCGAGTTGGTGGCGCTGGGCCTGGACGTCGACAAGACGATCGAGGTTCCGGAGGACTTCTCCGTCGCGGGCTGGTACCGGCACCGGGCCAGACCGGGCGAGGTGGGCCCGATGGTGATCCTCGGCCATGTCGACTCGTTCGAGGGGCCGGCGGTCTTCTTCGAGTTGAACCGGCTCCAGGCTGGTGACCTCGTCGAGTTGACCCGCTCCGACGGTCGAATCGCCGTGTACGAGATCACCAGCGTGGAGCAGTTCCCGAAGGACGATTTCCCCACCGATCGGGTCTACGACTGGAGCAACGCGGCCACGCTCCGGCTGGTCACCTGCGGAGGCAACTTCGACCGGGACCGTCGCAGCTACGACGACAACGTCATCGCCTTCGGGATCTTCCTGGGGTTCGCCGACCTCGAAGGCTGATGCTCGTTTAGCGACGAGTCGCCCCGGGTATCGCTGCCTGAGGCGGCGGGAGGCCATGACCAAGGAGAGAGATACCCATGAGAAACATGGCGATTCAGCTAGTGACCCTGGCGCTGATCTTCCTGCCTGCGCTAGGAGCGCTGGCCCAAGAGGGAAACCCGGGGACCGTCAAGGTCGACGACAAGCCCTTCGATAGCGAGACGGACAACGAGCCGAAGACCAACTGCGTCTTCCAGATCGATTTCTACGGGTTCGAGGACCAGACCGCGGTGGTGACCCTCGCCGCCCAACCCCCCACCGGAAACGAGCAGCTCTTCACCACCGAGGTCGCCCTCACCACGGCCGAGTCCGGCGAGGAGCTGAGTGGCTCGGTGACGGTGGATCTCACAGATGAGCTGGAGGCATTCGATCCCGCGCAGGCGGAGCAGTTCGACTACAAGGTGGACCTCACCGTGGAGACGGTGAACCCCGACCAAAGCGCCGACACCAAGAATGGGATCTTCTTCCTGACTTGTGAGGCCGCCGCCGGCGATGCCGGAGACGAAGCCGCCGCCGCCGGGGCCGCGGGCGAGGCGACCACCCCGGAAGGCGCCGCGGCGACGGGTGCCGGTGGCTCGGCGTCGAGCTCAGCGGCCGTCTACCTGATCACCGGGGCAGCTCTTCTCGGAGCGGCGGCGATCCTGGGTCGGAAGACCCTCGGGCTCTGATCCCCTAACCAGCCGGCAGAGCGGCTACTTGATCACCAGGGCCGGGTTGGTCCTGATCCTGGGCCGCTTGTCGATGACCGCCTTCGCCAGGTCGTCGAACGCGGACTCCGCCTCGGACCCGGAGGCTGCGACGACCGCCGGTCGACCGAGATCGGCGCCCCTCCCCATCTCGGGGAGAAGGGGGACGCGGGTCATCAGCTCCACTCCGAGCTGGCTGGCG
>JAHWLC010000187.1 GCA_019347585.1 Actinomycetota bacterium
CGATGTACCACTCCGTGAAGTCGTAGCAGCGCCCGTCCTCGGCGAACCGGATGACGAAGAGGTTGCGATAGCTGGCGGGTGGGTCTTCATACCGGGTGCGTCCGGTGATCACGGCCAGATCATCGGTCTCGACGAGCGGCCTCCACTGGAAGACCCAATTCTCCTCGTCGTCGTCGATCTCCTGCCACCGGGCGACGATCTCCTCGATCCCGTCCCAGTCCCCGCCGGCGGTCTGCGGGTCGTAGACGGCGTCTTCGGTGAAGAGGGCCCGGATGTGTTCGCTCTCGTTGCTGCTCCAGGCGAGCACGTAACCGTCCATCCAGTTGTCGAGGCGCTCGCTCATCGCCGGGAGAAGCTAGCGGCCGGTCCGTGACCAACCGGGCGCCGGCGGTGCTTTAGGGGGCGATGACGACGAACATCGGGGCCATGTCCTCCCGGCAGACCAACCTCGCCTTGCTGGCGATCACGGTCCTCGCAGTGCTGTCGGGATTCGCCGCGTTCGGTGTCGGCACCAGCGCCGGCAGATGGGTAGTCGTGGCCCACGGGATACTGGGGCTCTCCCTCCTGGTGCTCTCCCCCTGGAAGTCGATGATCGCCAGGCGGGGCATGGGAAGGGAGCGGTCCGGACAGGGCGTCTCGCTGCTCCTGGCGGCGGTGGTGCCGATCACCCTGATCAGCGGTCTGCTCCTGGTGTCCGGGTGGGCCGACCGAATCGGGCCCCTGACCATGACCCAGATCCATGTCGGGTCGGGGCTGGTCTCCCTGGCCCTGGTCGGGGTGCACTATGCCCAGCGCCCCGTTCGTCTCCGGACGGCCGACGCCAACCGGCGGAATGCGATTCGCTCCGCAGGCATCCTCGGGGCGGGAGGTCTCCTCTACCTTGCCGCCGAGGGCGTCTGGCGGGTCACGGACGCCCCGGGGGAGCGCCGCCGCTTCACCGGCTCGCACGAGATCGTCGAAGCCTCACGTGTCCCCGCCACCCAGTGGCTCAACGATCGGGTCCAGCACCTGGATGCGTCGACGCACCGGGTGAGGGTGGCGGGCAGGGAGCTCACGGTGGCGGCGCTGTCGAAGCCGGCCGAGGGATTCGATGCCGTTCTCGACTGCACCGGCGGCTGGTACAGCCGCCAGCACTGGTCGGGCACCAGGCTCGACCGCCTCCTCACGGATACTGCGGCTGCGAGCATCGTGGTGCACTCGGTCACCGGGTATTGGCGTCGGTTCCCGATGGCTCAAGCCCCCCGGCTGCTTCTCGCCACCCATCTCGCCGGCGAACCGCTGCCCGATGGGAACGGCGGCCCGGTGCGGCTGGTGGCCCCGCAGCGGCGTGGCTACTGGTGGGTGAAGTGGGTGTCCTCCGTCGAGGTCGACGATCTGCCCCCCTGGTGGCAGCCACCACTGCCCCTCGCCTGAAAACTCCTGGCGATCTGGCCCGGGGACTGTAGATTGTCCCGGGAGGATCGGCATGACCAGTCCCCCGGCACCCGAGCAAGTTCTCGGCGAAGACGAGTTACAGCGTTTCATCGAGTCCTGCTCGCGCGAGAAACGGTCGCCGATCACCCACAAGACCATCGACGCCATCTCCTATGGGTGGCTGCAGCAGTTCATCACCGAGCACCTCGACTCGCCGAATCGGATCACCGCCCCCTGGCCACCGCCTTCCGAAGTCGATCAGGTAGCGCTGGCCGGGTTCTTCTCCAGGGTGATGCAACGGACCCGGGAAGGCCCCGCCCGCTCCTATGCCGAGAGACTGGCCGGCCATTTCGACGAGGCCAGCCAAGGTCTCGCCGGCTGGGGACGAGAGATCGTCACCTGACCGACCCTCCCGATCCGGGAAAACACCCATGTACGAACCACCCCACCAGGGTTAGCCTGTGGATAAGTATCGGCAGGATTGTCAACGCACCGGGGTTTGATGGACCGGTCAGCCGAGACGGCAGCAGCCATGGATCGCGGTCGATCCTCGTAGTCGGAGGCTTGGTCGCCGCCATTCTCGCACTGGCCGTGGTCGCCCACGCCGAGATCTCCTCGATTCAGCCCGCCACCGGAGAGGGGGAACCCGGCCAGACCGTCTCCGCACTGGTCACCGTATCGACGGCCGAGCTCACCAGCTGTCTCACCGCAACCTCGGAAATCCCGCTCGTGATCACCTTCGATGGTCTCACCACGACCTGCGGCACCGGTACCTGGTTCGCCACCATGGAGGTGACCATTCCCGCCCTCACCGCACCCGGCACCTACGCCGTCAGCGTCCGCGAGGTCACCCTTGAAGGGTCGCTGCTGGGATCCACTCTCTGGCCACTGGTGGTGACCGCTCAGGACACGACCACCACGACGCTCGTCCCCGATCTCACCCTCCTCTCGTCTACGACGACGACGAGTGCGAGCAGCACCACCACGACCAGCACGACCGCCACGACCACCACGACCGCCTCGACCGGCGCCCCCTCGACGGAGCCGTCCCCCACCACGTCCGCAGTCGCCCCAACCACCACCGGCGGCGAGGCAACGGCCGGCTCATCGGCATCGACGGCACATCCCCCAGCCGACAACCCCACCACCATCGCCGACCCGGCCGCGCCCATAGCCGCCGGGGAGCAATCCCGCATCGCGGAGGAGGCTCCCTTCTCGGAGATAGCGGTCTCCTCGGGTTTGATCGAGGTCGCCGACCGCGCCCTGCCCCCGGTGTTCGCCAAGGCCGTCCTCTCCCCGTTCGTCATCATCGAGGTCCTGCTCCGGGCCCTTGCCAGGACCACCGGCAGTCTGCTCATCCCGCTGGGCGTGACCATCCTCGCCGGCTTCGGGCTGGCTCGCCGGCTCCGCCGTGACGCCGAGGAGTTGCCCGAGCTCGACGACTTCGTCGAGATCCCCGATGACGAGGAAGGCGACCTCTGGTGAGAAGGGCCTTCGACGTCCTCTCCTCCCGGGTGGCACAGATCGCCCTGATGGTCCTGCTCGCGGGTGCCGCCATAGTCCTTGCCGACGCCGAGGGTGGACGACAGATCGCCGACGATGCTGCGGTGCAGCGCGCCGCCGAGACGGTGCAAAGCGCCGCCGCGGTGACCGATGCCGCCATGCAGCAGGCGGTGGTGGTGGCGAGGGCGTGGGAAGAGGGGGTGGCCGAGCGGGCCGAGGTCGAAGCAGCCGAGTCCTCACTGCGAAGGCGGTTGGCTGAGCTCGAGGCCAGGATCGAGACGCTGGCGAGTCTCAGCGGGCAGCCTGTGGCGGTGAGGTCGACGCATCTCGCCTATCAAGAGGAGGTGGAGCGTGTCGCCGACAACCTGACCCTGGGGAGCATCAGCGTGATCTGGCAGG
>JAHWLC010000188.1 GCA_019347585.1 Actinomycetota bacterium
TGGCCATCATCGGGGGGAGCCCGGAGCGTTTCGGCGCCCTCGCCGAGCTGCACCGGCGCACCCTCCGCGAGCATGGGTACGACCCGGCGGAGGTGCCGCTCTCCGTCCACGGCCATGGTTACATCGCCGATAGCAACGAGCAGGCCGCCGACGAGTACTACCAGTCCTACGCCATCGACATGAGCACCATCGGCCGCGAGCGAGGATGGGGCCCGATGACCCGGGAGCAGTACGAGGCGATGCGCCGCCCCGAGGGCTCACTGGTGCTGGGGGATCCCGAGACGGTCGCCGCCAAGGTCTTGCGCTGGGAGGAGATCCTGGGCATCGAGCGGTTCATGCTCCACATCAGTGTGGGCACCCTGCCCCACGATGAGGTGATGCGCAGCATCGAGATGCTGGGCACCAAGGTGGCGCCGCTGTTGGCCTGATGCCGTTCAGGCGAAGGCCACGCCCACCGCCGACGAGTAGATGGCGATCATCAACATCAGCACGGCATAGCCGGCCAGGCCGCGGTCGCCGAAATCCCTGACCAGCTTGTCACCGGACAATCCCACTGCGACCAGGAACAAGATGGTGCCGACCCACTCGGGCATCACTACCTCCGCTTCAGACAGCCTCCGCCCTTCATCTTACGCAGAGTGGTCGGCCGTGTGCACGGCGTAGTCACCGCTCTCTCCTCGGCGCAGCGGGAGAGGGGGCCCAAGCGTTCAGGCGGGGCGGATCGCTCCCATCAGCTTGCGCACGGTCTCGTCGTCGGAGGCACGGGCTCCATGGTGCTTTTCGAGATGGCGCTGTGCCCTACGCCTCACCTCGTCCTCGCTCTTCGCGCTGATCGTGGTGGAGCAGTCGGCGTAGAGGTGTTTGCAGGCGAACTGATATGTGGCGGGTCTCGGTTTGTCCATGCCCGGAGCCTATTTGATCAGCCCGAGGCTCATCGGGTAGTCGTATACCTCCCCGCGGGAGGCGGCCAGCGTGGCCAGGATGGCGAAGACCACCTCGAGCACCACCAGCAGCAGCAGGAAGACGACGATGAGGATGCTGAAGGGGATCCCGATGATGGTGAAGAAGAGCACCACCGCCGCGATCCCGCCGACTATGAAGTAGATGAGCAGGGTGAGCTGGTAGTTGAGGGCGGCCCGGGCGTGAGGCTCGACCACGGGATCGTTGCGTCGCAGCAGCCACACCACCAGCGGGCCAACGACCGACGGGGGACCGAGGAACTGGATGAGCGCGGAGGCGTGAGCCAGCACCCTCCAGGTCTGCTGCTCGGTGCTCACCTGCGATGGCTCGGCGGGGGTGTGCGATTCCTCGGTCATGACATCGATCCTAGGTGGGGGCTCCCTGGTCGAAGTCGGCGAGCACCTCTTCGAGACGCTCCCCGACCGCGGTGAGTCGCTCCTTGCAGAAAGCGACCAGGTCGGCGGCGCGCCTCACGTCCTCGACGAGGGTGTCGACGTCGACCTCGTCGCCACGGAGGCGGCCATGGATCGCCCGCAGCTCATCGAGCGCCTCCCGATAGGTGAGATCCTCCTGGCTCATGACTCCTCCACGACCACGGGGACGGTACCGTCGGCGAACCTGATCCTGAGGTGGTCCCCGGGACCGGCCCCGTCCACGGAGCGGACCACCCGATCACCCTCGGCGGTGGTCACGAGGGCGAATCCCCGCCCCAAAGTGCTCTCCACCCCCACCGTGGCGAACCAGTCCTCGAGGCTGCCGAGCAGCCTCTGCTGCGTGGCGATCAACGAGCGCGAGGCGGTAGAGATGTCGGAAGCACGGTGGTCGAGCATCTCGTGCTGGCGGAGCAGCACGGCGCGAGCCCCGGCAAGGCCCTCCACGGCGCCATCGAGTCGCTGCCGCGCCCGGCGGTAGGAGGTGCGCGCCTCCTCCCAGATCAACTTGCGAGCGGTGCCGATTCGTCCCGCGTAGTCGCCGACCCGGGTGACCAGCCACTCGCCGGCAGCCGAAGGGGTCTTCTCGGGGATGGCGGCGGCATGGTCGGCCACGGTCCAGTCGACCTCGTGGCCGATCCCGGTGATGACCGGCACCGGCGCCGCCGCCACCGCCCGGCCCACGATCTCGCTGTCGAAGGCGGCCAGATCGAGGCGGGCCCCGCCCCCGCGGATGACGGCGAGCACATCGACCGGCTCTCGGCCCACCCTGGCCAGGGCCGCCGCCAACGACTGTGGTGCGGTCTCGCCCTGGACCGTGGTGTGAGCGGTGCGCACCGCGAACCGGTAGCCGGAGCGGCCAAGCTGGTCGAGAAAGTCGGCATGGGCCGCCGAGCCCCGACTGGTCACCAGGCCGACCCGCAGCGGGACCAGCGGAAGCGGCAGCTCCGAGTTGGCGGCGAGGGTGCCGTCGGCCTCGAGCTGTTGGAGGATCCTTGCCCGGTCGAGGGCGAGGCGTCCCACGGTGAACTCGGGGTCGACGGCGAGCAGCGACATCCGGAGCAGCGACTGGCGGTGGGCAATCCCGATCGTCCCCTGGACGCGCACCTCGATCCCGGGCCGGAGCGCTCCCAGGCCACTGCTCTGCAAGATCCGGTCGATATCCGCGATGGCCCGGCCCCGGGCGAATACCTCGAGCACCTGGCCATCCGCCTCGGGGTCGGCGAGACGGAGGAAAACCGCCCCTCCCGAGGTACGGCGAAGCCCGGTGATCTCGCCCCGGACCCATACCGGGCCCGGCAGCTCGACGGTGAGGGCCTGGTCCACCGTCCTGAGCAGCTCGGCGACCGTGAGCGTGGTATCGGCGGACATTCCTCACCTTCTAGTCATCTGAGGCGCCCACATGCGGGTTCGGGGCACCCCGGGCTCAACGACTCGGGCTGTTTACCCTTGTCACATCAGGGTAAGCCCAATATCTCCAACCCAGGATCTTCGTTGAGTGGCCTCTCTCACAACGTGGTGGTCTTCGCCCCCGTCATCGTCCTCACAGTGACGATCGAGGCCGGGCCGGAGGATGAGGCCGAGGTCCACTTCCACCCCGGCGGCCAGGGATTCTGGGTGGCCCGGATGCTTCGCCACCTCGGGGCGAGCCCGCTGCTGTGCGGCCCCGTGGGCGGGGAGGCCGGCGGTGTGATCCGTGGGCTGCTCGACCAGTGGGGCATCAACCTGAGCCCGGTGGAGATCCCGGCCGACTCGCCGGTGATCGTCCAGGACCGCCGGGGCGGGGACCGCCACCAGATCGCGGAGACTCCCATGCCGCATCTCTCCCGGCACGAGCTCGACGACTTCTATGGCACCTTCCTCGACCACGCCCTCACCATCTCCACCGCGGTGGTCACCGGCCGGTGGGGTGAGATC
>JAHWLC010000189.1 GCA_019347585.1 Actinomycetota bacterium
AGCACCCGAGCGCCCTGCTCGGCGGCGTCCTCGGCGTACTTGACGTTCTTCTCGACCATCGACTCCTTGTCTCCGGTCCATGAGGTCTGCACCAATGCGGCGCGGACACTGTTGGCCATGACGACCTCCTCTGAAAGACGGCTTCAATCCAAACTTACTCGGGTCGCGAGAGAACCTGGCCGGGGGCCCGGCCGCTTTCTCGAGGCGATTAGGCCCGTATCCGGGCCTAACTACCGGAGGTTCGCTATTCGCCGCCTTCGCGGAGCTCGATGTCGCGACGCTCGTAGCCGGCGCCGTCGACGTCGAGACCCTCGTCGGCGAGGGCCTGCACCGCGGCCTCGGCGATGTCGGTGCGGTAGGCGTCGTCGGAGACCTCGACACCCTCCAGCTCGGGGATCTGGCCGGTGGAGACCTCCACGGTCTGGGCCCACAGCGCCTCGTTCATCACCCCGATGCCGTTGCGGGCGGGGAAGATGAGGGCCAGAATCTCGTTGAGCTGCCAACGCTGGTGACTCTCCCCGAGCGTCGAACCGTTGTCGAGGACCACTCCGACACACTCGTCGAAGGCGTCGAGGCAGTGGATCCAGCCCCGGAACGACGCCTCTAGGAAGCGTTGGGCGATGTCCTGGTTGGCCTCGTCTTCGATCCAGTCGGCCCGCACCCAGACCGCGTCCTGGAGCATGGCGGTGCCGATCTCGTTGAAGTCGATGACGTTGAGGTCCTCGGGCTGGTAGAGCTCGCCGGTCTCGGGGTTCACCGCCTCGAGCACCTGGGCGTACTCGTTGTAGATCATCGCCTCGGCGGCGTCGATCTCACGGTTGAGCAGAGCCAGCATGTCGAAGGACTGCGCCACCAGCTCGACATCCTCGACTTCGAACTTCTCGATGGCCGCGGTCAGCTCGTACTCGTTGCCAAAGCCCCAGTTGCCCACCTTCTTGCCCGACCAATCGGCGGGCTCGGTGATACCGGCCTCGACGAAGGAGACTTCGAGGGTTCCCGAGCGCTCGAACACCTGGGCGATATTGACGATATCGGCGCCCTGCTGCCGCGAGACCAAGGCCTTGGGCACCCAGGCCAGGGCGAACTCGGCTCCGCCGCCGGCCAGGACCGTCTGGGGGACGATCTCCACCGCACCCTCCAGAATCTCGACGTTGAGGCACTCGTCCTCGTAGAAACCGAGGTCTTTGGCCACGAAATACCCCGCGAACTGAGCCTGTGCCACCCACTGCAGCTGCAGCCTGACGTCATCGAACTCCTCACAGTCCTCGCCCTCGACCTCCTCGGCGTCGGTCCCGCATGCCGCCAACACCAGGGCCAGGACCGCCAGGACCGCCAACCATCGCTTGATGCCCTTCATGTGTGCCTCCTCATCAGACCTCGAATTCATATGGGGCTCCCCGGGAGACGGCAGAGTATCGCACGCTCCGACCGGTGTCGGCTCAGGAGGCCTCCGCGCTGCGGAAGGAGACGTGCCAGGGCATCACCAGACGCTCGGTCACCAGGACGAGCCCGTAGAGGGCGACGCCCATCAGCGAAGCCACCAGGATCCCCGCCCAGGCGTCGGCGTATACGAACAGGCTGGCCTTGGTCAGGATGTACTGGCCGAGGACGTCCTGTGACCCCCCGAAGTACTCGGCGACGATGGCGGCGATGATCGACAGCACCGCCACCACCTTCATCGCGGAGAAGAAGTAGGGAAGTGAATGGGGGATCCTCACCCGCCGCATGATCTCCCGCTGGCTGGCGGCATAGGACCTCATCAGCTCGAGCTCGTCGGGGTCGACCTCGAGCAGGCCCCGGGCGGTGTTGATCATCACCGGGAAGAAGACCACCACCGCGGCCACCACCATCTTGGGCACCGGGCTGGTCAGGGAGAACATGCCGTTGGCGATGGGCGCCATGGCGATGATCGGCACCGAGTTGGCGGCCACGGCGAAAGGCATCAGCCCCTCACGGACCGGCACCCAACGCACCGTGGCGAACGCAACGATCACTCCAAGGGTGGTGCCGGCGACCAGGCCCACGGCGGCCTCGATGAAGGTGTTCAGACCGGCGCTCCAGATCACGTCCGATGTGGCGAGGAACCTCTCGATGATCAGGCTGGGGCGGGGCAGGATGAAGGTCTCCACCCGGAACGCCCTGGTCAGGCCCTCCCATGCCGCGATCACCAGGACGAAGGCGAGCACTGCGGGCCCGGCCCGGCGAAGGCGGTGGCCGAGCGGGGCCGGGGCGATGGTGGCGGCGGGGACATCGCCTTCGACGGCGTCGATGACCATGGGGTGGCCCGCCTGCGAGCCCGCACCCTCTCCCCCTTCGAACTGGTCGAGGCTCATGCCGGGCGCTCCTGGCGAAGCGCCTCGCGGACCTCGGTGATCTTGTCGTAGTACTGCTGGGACTCCCGGGTGTCCTCGTCGCGGGGATGGGGGAGGCCGGTTTCGATGATGTCGCTTATCTTTCCCGGCCGCGGCGACATCACCACCACGTGGTCGCTCAGCAGCACCGCCTCGGGGATGGAGTGGGTGACGAACACGACGGTCGTCTCCGTCTCGTGCCAGATACGGAGCAGCTCCTGTTGCATCAGCTCGCGAGTCATCTCATCGAGGGCGCCGAACGGCTCGTCCATGAGGAGCAGCGACGGTCGAAAGGCGAGGGCGCGGGCGATGGCCACTCGCTGCTGCATCCCCCCGGAGAGCTGCCACGGGTAATGGCCCCCGAAGTCGCCTAGCTGGACCAGGTCGAGCATCTCGGCGGCCCGGTCGGAGCGTTGGTCGATGTGCATGATCTCGAGGGGGAGCTCCACGTTCTTGGTCACCGTCCGCCAGTCGAGCAGCGTCGACTTCTGGAAGACGATGCCGTAATCGCGGTCGATCCTCGCCTGGCGCGCCGGCTTGCCGTTGACGGTCAGCGACCCGCTGGTGGGGGCGGTGAGGTCCCCGATGAGCCGCAAGAGCGTGCTCTTGCCGCATCCGGACGGGCCGATGAGGGAGACGAACTCCCCGGGGGCAACCCGGAGTGAGATGTCGCGGAGAGCCTCGACCTGGTTGGCCCCGCGGCCGAACACCTTGGCCAAGTTGCGCGCCTCCACCACCAGATCGCTCATGCCGGCATCCCGGCGTCCGCTTCGGCCTCGGAGACCCGTGAGGGGACCACCCGCCTCTCCACCAGGTTGACCAACCCGACCAGCAGGATGCCGACCAGGGCGGAGATGATCACCGTCGCGTACAGCTTCTTCGACTGCACCGCGAACTGGGAGGCGAAGGTGAGCAGGGCCCGACCCAGCCCGTTCTGGAAGCCGGCCGGGAGCTC
>JAHWLC010000018.1 GCA_019347585.1 Actinomycetota bacterium
CCCAATTGCTTGCCCTGGTCGGGCTGCAGGGCAAGGCAGGGCAGTACGCCAGCGAGTTGTCGGGAGGGCAGCAGAAACTGCTCGAGCTGGCCCGAGCCCTCATGCCCGAGCCCAAGCTGGTGCTCATGGACGAGCCCTTCGCCGGGGTCCATCCCGAGCTGAAGCGGACCCTGATCGAGGCGATCAAGTCGACCAACGAGCGTGAGGGGACCACCTTCCTCATCGTCAGTCACGAGATGCCGGTGGTGGCCGCTCTCTGCGAGTGGGTCTACGCCATGCACCTCGGGGCCAATTACCTCGAAGGCAGTCCAGAGCAGGTGCTGACCGACGAGCGTCTCGTCGACATCTACCTGGGAGGAGGGGACGATGCAGATTCGGGGTGAGGACCTCACCGTCGCCTACTACGCCGACATCCACGTGCTCCTCGACGTGTCGATGGAGGCGCCGGAGAACATGATCACCTGTGTGATCGGGCCCAACGGCGCCGGGAAGTCGACCCTGCTCAAGACCCTCTTTGGCTATCTGATCCCGCGTTCCGGAAAGGTGTATCTCGACGGGAGGGACATCACCACCCTGGCGGCGCAGGACCGGATGAGGCTCGGGATCGGCTATGTGGACCAGCTTCACAGCGTGTTCCCGGAGATGTCGGTGGACGAGAACCTCGAGCTCGGGGCGTGGACCTTCCGCCGAGACCGCGAGCGGATCGGCGAGGCCAAGGACCGCGTCTACCGGCAATACCCGGTGCTGTCGGAGCGGCGCAAGGTCCATGCCGGGCTGCTCTCCGGAGGCGAGCAGCGAATGCTCGAGATCGCTCGGGTGCTCATGCCCGACCCTTCACTGATCCTCATGGACGAGCCGTCCGCCGGTCTCTCCCCAAAGATCACCGAGGAGATATACGGGGAAATCTCCCGGCTGAAGGAAATCGGAAAGACCCTGCTCCTCGTCGACCAGAACCTGCATTCGGCCGTGCCCCGCAGTGACTACCTCTACGTCATGGAGCTGGGGCAGATAAGCGCACGAGGCCCGACCGCGGAGTTGGGAGACGATCTCCGGGCGATCGTCTCCGACTGGCTGTCGGTCACTTGAACTTGGCGCGGAGCGAAGGGACCCGGTCCTCGACGAACCCCACGACTCCGCGGGGTACCCAGAGCACCACCGCCGCGATCACCAACCCGAACATGGGGAGGTAGAGGAAGGGGAATCGGGCCCAGAGAAAGTCGCGCACCAGGTAGAGCGTGCCGGCTCCGAGTATCGGGCCGACCACGGTCCCCGCGCCGCCCAGGAAGACTCCGGCCACCATCTCCACGGTTTGGACGTTGCTGAACACCAGCTCGTTGGAGGTGAAGGCGACGAACCAGTAGTCGACGGAGCCTGCGGCCCCGGCGAAGTAGGCGGAGGCGGCAAAGGCGGCCAGCTTGTACCGGGTGGTGCGGACCCCCATCGCCCCAGCGGCGATCTCATCGTCGCGGATCGCCTTCAACCCCACCCCGAAGCGGGAGTGCCCCAGCCACACCGTGACCAGGACGATGGCCACCAACAGCCCCACCATGCCGTAGTAGGCGGCGCGAGGGTCGTAGATCTCCGGGCTGGGGATCCCAAACGCCCCACCGGCGAAGTCGCGGGGGAGGTTGAGGACGATCAGCCTGGTGGCGGCGTTGAAGGAGAGCATGGCGATGGCGAAGTAGGCGCCGCGCAGCCTGAGGGCGGGCAGACCCACCACCACCGCGATCACCGCCACCAGCAGGGGCCCGACGAACACCCAGAGGGGAAGGGGCAGGGCGATGCCGAGCATCCCGATGGCGATGCCGGCGACGTAGGTGCCCAGGCCGTAGAAGACGACATGGCCGAAGTCGACATAGCCGGTGTAACCGGTGATCAGGTTGAGGCTGAGGGCGAGGACGATCGCCTTCATCAAGTTGAACCAGAAGACCAGCGAGGTCCCGGGCAACACCGGCTGCAGCGCGAACATGACCGCGGCGACGATCCCGAGAGCGGCGAGGGCGAGGTTGAGGGGCCGGGCCAGGTCCCTCTCCTCGACGAGCAGCGGGGCTTCCTCGACCGTCTTCATCGAGAGCGCAGCGGTTTGAACAGCCCCTGGGGGCGGAGGATGAGCACCAGGAAGAGGAGGACGAAGGCCACCGCCGGCGACAGGGAGAAGGTGATCCACAGTGTGGAGAGGCTCTCGGCGAGTCCGAGGACGATCCCGGCTACCAGCGCCCCGACGGGGTTGCCCAACCCGCCGAGCACCACCACGGCGAAGGAGCGCCCGGCGTAGGCCACCCCGAGCGACGGGCTGAGCGGGCTGATCATGGCGATGAGGGCACCCGCCACTCCGGCATAGGCGAGGGCGATCCCGAAGGAGACCGCAGAGACCTGATCTGGGTCGATCCCCAGCCCCCGGGCCGCGTTCCGGCTCTGCGCCACGGCTCGGATCGCCTTTCCCCAATAGGTCTTCTGGAAGAACCAGCGAAGGCCCAGCACCAGCCCGCCGCCGATGAGGAAGGCGGCGAGACGGGTCCCCGGCACCGCCACTCCCAGCACCCGGAGGGTGGGCAGTGCTATGGGAAGGGAGCGGAAGTCGGAGCCCCACAGATAGGCGGCGATCCCGAACAGGATGGCGCCCAACCCGAAGAAGAGGACGAGAGACATCAACTCGACCTCGCTGCGTCTGATCAGATGCCGGACCAGGAACCGGTAGAGCCCCATTCCCACGAGGAAACCCACCGGGATCAGCAGGACCAGGGAGACGAAGGGATTGAGGGCCTGGGTGGCCACCATCACCCAGGTCATGTAGGCGAAGAAGATCAGCATGTCCCCGTGGGCCACGTTGACCACCGACATCACCCCCCACACCAAGCCCAGACCGAGAGCGGCGATCCCGTAGACGCCACCGATGAGGAGGCCGTTGACGAGGATCTGAGCTTCCACCTAGATCCTCGTCTCGACCTCCTCGACTCAGCTACTCGTTTGCTGGGTAGATTGGCTCGGCGTTGGCGTACGCCGCCGGGGTGACGATCACCTTCTCGCCGTCCTGCCACTGGATGGTGACCATGTCGTGACCCACCTGGATCAGGGTCTCGGGATCGATGGCGAACCCTCCGCCGAAGCTCTCGATCTCCAGGGTCTTGAACGCCTCGATCACCGCCTCTGTGTCCAGGCTGCCCGCGGCTTCGATCGCCGCCATCAACGCCAGCCCGGTGTGGAAGGCCAGACCACCGCGGTAGTCGGGGGCATAGCCGAACTCTGCCTCGAAGTCGGCGGTGAACTCCTCAGGTGTCACCTGAGGGCCCATCCAATTGTCCGCATCGAAGGCGGCGGGGTCGACAGCCTGCGTCGGCTCCCATTGCGCCGGCCCGAAGGTGGCCTGTGCCGATTCCCCGAGTTGGTCCCACCAACCCGTCGTGGCCGCACCGGAGCCGAATGAGGCCGCCATGGGGGTGATGCCCAACTCGTTCATCTGTTGGGCCGCCAGGGCGCCGTCCTGGAAATGGGCCGAGACCAAGACCACGTCCGGGTCCTCCGCCCAGGCCTGAGTCAGGATCGGTGAGAGATCGGTGGCCTCCACCGGGTACCGGTCGAAGAAGACCACTTCAAGACCCAACTCTTCGGCCTTGGCCCTGGCTCCTTCCGCCTCCGACACGGTGAAGGGGTCGTCCTTGTAGACGATGGCCACAGTGTCCGCGGCCGGGTCGGCGTTGGCCACGAATTCGAGCAGGGTGTGGTCGTACTGGCTGGCCGGCGTGTACACCCCCACCACCCGGGTGAATCCCTGCTGCCAGATGTCGTCGGAGCTGGCGCCCCAGGCCATGGTGACCACGTCGAGCTGCTCGGCCAACGGCGCCTGGGCCAGGGTCAGCCCGGACGAGTATGAGGCGAACATGAAGTGGGCCCCGTCCTCGTTCACCAGCTTCTCGAAGAGCCGGAGAGCGGTGTCCTTGTCGCTGCGGTCGTCGCCGAAGACGATGCGCACCGGGAGCATGGTCCCGCCCACGTCGATCCCGCCCTTCTCGTTGTTCACCCAGTCGGCGAACATGTTTAGCCCGTCGAGGCCCTGCCTGCCGAGGGCTTCGAACTGGCCGGTCAATGAGGCGGGGATCCCGATCACTATCTCCTCGGGCAACTCCTCGGCCGTCGCCTCGGAGGTGGTGGTGGCTTCGGCCTCGGCCTCGGTGGTGGTCGCTCCTCCCGCGGCGGTGGTGGGTTCCTCGGGTAGCTCCTGCTCTCCCGCCTCCCCACACGCTGCCATCAGCAGCGAGAATGCGAAGAGGATGACCAAAGAGGGATTTCTCGCCAGTCTCACGTTTCTCCTTCCCAGGGCATGCCGTCCAGACCAAGGCGACTATACGCCCTGGTCTCCGACGGTGAGGTGGCAACGGATGCTCGAGACGGCGCCAGGATCGATCGCGGGGGACGCCCGGTGAAAGTGACGGTCCTGGGCGGTGACGGAGTGGGGCCCGAGGTCGTCGCCGAGGCGCTGCGGGTGTTGCGGGTGGCGTCCGAGGCGAGCGCGATTCCACTGGTGGTGGAGGGGTTCCCCTGGGGTACCGGGTGGTATCTGGAGCACGGCGAGATGATGCCATCTGACGCCCTGGCACGATTGGCCGGGTTCGACGCCATCCTGCTCGGAGCGGTGGGGTCTCCGTTGGTGCCCGATCACATCACTCTGCGGGAGATGCTGCTCCGCATCCGTTTCGGCTTCGACCAATACGTCAATCTGCGACCGGTGCGGCTTCTCCCCGGGGTGTCCTCGCCGCTGGCCCGGGCGGATGACCTCGACATCTTGTTCGTCAGGGAGAACAGCGAGGGGGAGTACTCCGGGGTGGGGGACCGGCTCTTCCCCGGCACCCCCCGGGAGGTGGCCCTGCAGACTTCTGTCTTCTCCCGCCTCGGGGTGGAGCGCGTCATCAGATGGGCGTTCCAGCATGCCCGGGACACCGGCCGGGCCAGGGTGACGAGTGTGAGCAAGGCCAACGCCCTCAACTACAGCGCGGTCTTGTGGGACGAGGTATTCGAAGAGGTGGCCGCCGACTTCGCCGGTATCGAGTCGGAGTCGGTCCTGGTCGACGCGGCCGCCATGTATCTCGTGACGCGCCCGGAGCGTTTCGACGTGGTGGTCGCATCCAACCTCTTCGCTGACATCCTCACCGAGATCGGCGCCGCGCTCCAGGGCGGGCTCGGTCTGGCGGCCAGCGCCAATCTCAATCCCGAGAGGCGATTTCCGTCCATGTTCGAGCCGGTCCATGGTTCGGCGCCCGATATCGCCGGCAAGGGGATCGCCAATCCGATCGGCGCCATCTGGAGCGTATCCCTGCTCCTCGGCCACTGCGGGCACCCCAGGGAGTCGGCGGCAGTGATGCGGGCCGTCGAGGAGATCCTCGAAGAGGGAAACCTGGCCACACCCGACCTGGGAGGAGCATCCACAACAAGGGAGGTTGGGGAAGCGATTGCCGCGCGCACCGTCGAGATCCTGCGGCAGAGTTGAGCCGGGTATTCGGCTGTCAACAGCGTCTCATTCGAAGTCAACTGTTGATAATCGACCCGACCCGGAGGAGTCAGACGGCGTCTCTCGATCCTCGGGTGGCGTAGAGATCCGTGCTCACGTAGCGCAGCCCCGAATCGACTACCAGCGTGACCACCGTGCCGTTCGGGCCGAGGCGCTCAGCGACCCGCAGCGCCACCGCCACGTTGGCTCCCGAGGAGGCTCCGGCGAAGATACCCTCCTCGGCGGCGAGACGCCTCGCCATCGCCCACGCCTCCTCGGTGCTGATGGTCTGTATCTCGTCCACAAGGTCGGGCTCCCATAGCGGTGGTATGAAGCCGATGCCGATGCCCTCGATTTTGTGTGAGCCAGTGGCGCCACCCGAGAGCACCGCCGACGAAGCCGGCTCGACGGCCACGATCCGTATGTCCTTGCTGTGTCCCCAGAGCGCCTTGGCCACACCGTGGATGGAGTGAGCGGTTCCCACCGAGTGCACGAAGACGTCCACCTCGCCGTCGGTCTGCTCCCAGATCTCCTCTCCGAGGGGGAGGTACCCGGCGATGGCATCGTGGTTGGTGAGCTGGTCACACCACCAGTGCCCAGGCCTGGCGGCGATCTGCTCTGATGTTGCGATCATCTCCTTGATGAGGGCTTCGGTGATCCCCTCGCCCCCGGAGGGCACATCTGTGACGTGGGCCCCGAACGACTCCATCATCCTCCGCTTCTCCTCGCTGAACGCATCGGAGAACACGATCTCGAGCCTGAGCCCACGGGCGGCACAGACCAGTCCGAGTGAGATACCCGTCGTGCCGGCGGTGTACTCGACCACTGTTCCTCTCTGAGCCAGTCGGCGGTCGGCTATAGCCGCCTCGATGGCGGCGATGGCCATCCTGTCCTTCATGCTGCCGGTCGGGTTGGCCGACTCCAGCTTGACGAGCACGCGGGCGTGGCCTTGCGGCACGACGCGTTCGAGCCGGATCATCGGGGTGTTGCCCACCGCGGCGAGGACATTGGAACGCATTCCTGGCATCAGCAGCTCCACCGGTCGGGCTGGCTGAAGCTAGCATTTTGTCAGGAGGGAGCTAGGCACGACTAGGGAGTCGGCGGCAGTGGGAGAGGCGGTGGAGCATCCCAAACAGCTCCTGATGCGGACCTGACCTTCGGCTCGCGGGTGGCGGCGAGCCGGCTGGCGTCCACGTGACACGCTACGAGATGAAGCTGGGTTGAGGTCGAGGGGCGGTTACATTCGACCGCCGTGGATTCGACCGGGAGATCCAAGCCTTCACCAGGGGCTTTCACTGTTGCCGCATTCGCAGGGGCCGTGCTCATCGGTGGGGCCAACTTTCTGGCGGTGCGCTTCAGCAACGCCGAACTGGACCCCTTCTGGGGCGCCGGGATTCGCTTCGTCGGCGCCGCCGTGATCTTCATCGCCCTTGCTGTTGCTCTGCGTCTCGAGTGGCCCCGGGGCAAGCTGCTCGTGCTCACCGCCGCCTACGGGATCGTCAACTTCACCCTGTCATACGCGCTGATGTACTGGGCGCTGGTGACCGTGACGGCTGGTGTGGCCGCGGTCGTCCTCGCAATCGTGCCCCTGGTCACACCGATGCTGGCAGCGGCTCAGCGTCTGGAGTTGCTCGATCGAAGAGCGATCATCGGTGCCCTGGTGGCCCTGGCCGGCATCGTGTGGATGACGGTGGGCCCTGATGGGCTCGTTCTCCCCTTGAGCGGGCTCCTCGCCATCCTCGTCGCCTCGGTCACGGTCGCTCAGGGGGTGATCCTCGGCAAGCGCATCTCCGGCAACCATCCGGCGATGACCAACGCCATCGGGATGGTGGTGGGGACGGTGCTGCTGCTGGCCCTGTCGGCGATCACCGGCGAGCGGTGGGCGCTGCCGCAGGAGACCGAGGTCGTGGTGGCGGTCGGCTACCTGGTCACGCTCGGTTCCGCCGGGCTGTTCGTGCTGGTCCTGTTGATCGTCCGGCGCTGGACCGCCTCCGCCACGGCCTACTCCTTCGTCCTCTTCCCCGTGGTGACCATGCTCCTCGAGGCCTGGCTGGCCGACGTGCCCCTGACCCTGAGGGGTGTCACCGGCGCCCTCGTGGTGATGGGTGGGGTGTGGTTCGGGGCTTTCTCCGAGTCGGCTGACCGGGCTCCCACACCACAGGCTCCTGTGGCGGCGCCCTGACAAACGGTGAAGACGGTGGAGTCGCTCAGACGATGATCGTCCGCCGACGCGCGGAGGTTAGAAGATCAACTGGCGATGCCCGCTCCCGGCTGCATAGCCGACCAATTGGTGCCGCCCCGGGGACGGCTGCGGATATGGTTCGATGATCGCCGTCCGCGAGCTCCCGATGTTCCCGCTGGGCACCGTGCTCCTTCCCGGTTCGGTCCTCCCGCTCTACTTGTTCGAGCCGCGCTACGTCGAGATGTACGGTGACATCGTCTCCGGCGACCGGGAGTTCGGGGTGGTTCTCATCGAGAGGGGCCCCGCCGCCGGCGGAGAGGACGTTCGCTTCGACCATGGCACCATCGCCCGAATGGTCGGCTCGGCGACTCATGACGACGGGACGATCTCGATCGTGACGGTCGGCACCAGACGCATCAGGGTGGAGAGCTGGCTCGATCCGGCTCCATATCCCAGTGCATTGGTGGAGACCCTCCGGGACGACCCCTTGTCCGAGATCGGGGTCGAGTTCATCGATGAGGGCGTAGAGCTGCTGGGACGGCTCAAGATCCTCTTTTCCGAACTGGGGGCCGATGTCGGTGTCGACCCCCCGCAACTCTCCGACGATCCCATCGCCGCCACGTACCAGATGGCGCAGCTGGCGGGTCTGCAGGCGATCGACCTGCAGAAGGTACTCGAGGCGGAGTCGAGCGATCTTCGCGCGGGGTTGGTTCGGGATCTTCTCGAGGACCAGGTGGAGCTGGTGCAGCTGCAGCTGGGCATCAGATGATCAGACTTCACGAGATACGACAGGTCCTCAAGCCGCGTCCCCAGGTGTTCGCCTATGCTGCCGATCTCGCCAACACGGAGCAGTGGAACCCCAACGTGGTCTCGGCGAGAGAGGTTGGCACCGCCGAGCCGGGGATAGGCGCCCGATACCAGCTCGAAGTCAGCTTGGGCGGCGTCCTCTTCCCCATGATCTACGAGGTCAGCGAGTACGAACCCGATTACCGGGTGACTTTGCTGGGTCGGAGCAGCGGCCTCCACGTCGTGGATGAGCTCAAGTTTCTCGAAGACGGGGACAAGACCGTCATCGACTACACCGCCAACCTCAGCTTCCGCAACTTCGCCCGATTCGTCGGCCCCCTGACAGCCCCGGTGATCAGGCGGGCCGCGGCGAGATCCGTCGACGCCCTGGTCGCGGCGCTGGAGGGATAGCCCCTCCCCAGAGGCCGCGGTCAGACGACCCGAGGTCTCTGCTTGAAGAGACGCTCCGGCACCTCGTGATGGCATCTCTCCAGGGCCAGCCGCCAGGAGGGGGAATAGCCCAACGCCCAACGCAGGCCAGCGACTGCGGAGCGCCCCACCGTCGCCGCCCCCAAGGCCGGGGTCACACCGAGAATGTCCCTGATCCGCTCGGGGATGGTGACGATGGCGGCCTCCAGCAGCACGCGATAGCCGAGCTTCACTCCCAGCGGGAGCGGCGGGTCGGTGAGGAAGTCGACGGCCTCGTCCATCCCGGGAGAGGGCGCCAGATCGGGATGGTTTTGGATCCACGACGAGAGCTCCGCGCGCGTCTCCGGCATGGGGTCGGCGCCCAGCAACGCTCCGATCCGTGTCTGCTCGACCACGAAGCGGTCGGCCTCCGACGGGGAGATGGGGATCCCCCCGTACGCGAGATGGGTGCTCAGGAACGAGTCGGTGAGGGCGTTGTGCACCCAGGCAGAGAAGCCGGGGTCGTCCGCCGTGTACTGGACCCCCCGGCTGGAGACGCCCCGCACCGGGCGATGGATCCTCTGCACCTGGCGAATCGCCTGCTCCACCTCGGGCATGGCGCCGAAGGTGGTGGCCCCGATGTACGCCGAGGTGCGGGAGAGACGGCCCAGCGGGTCCTCGCGGTATCGGGAGTGGTCGCCGACTCCGGCGACGACTTCGGGATGCGCCGCCTGGACCAGCAGCCCCCTGATCCCGCCGACGAAGGCGGCGCTGTCGGCGATCACCATCCACGACACCGAGCCGGGGCCAAGCAGGCCCGGGTCTCCCTCGTGCTCGAGAGTGTGTGCCAACGGGTATGGGGCGTGGGCGAAGGGAGCGGTGGCGGAGGCGGCGATCCGCCGGCGAAGCTCCTCGATCAACGAGCTCGAGGAGGGGTTGCTAACCGTTTCCGCTGACTCCACCACACCGGATGATACGGCCCCGCCGGCCGGCAAGGAGAAGTGCGGCCACCACCGCGGGCGTGGCCGGCCGGCTCTCTTCCGGTAGGCCTTCGACACCGTATCGTTCCTACCGTGGAAGCGACCAGGCCATCCCGCGTCATCCAGCTGACCTGGTGGATCGTCATCACCTCCTTGATCACCGCCTCGTGCACCTCGGGGGCCGCCGAGTCGACCACGATCACGGGCGCCGCCCCGACCACCACCGTGCCGGACGGGACGACGACCACCCGAGATCCGGCTTTGGGGCTGGCGCTCCCCAAGGATCCGCAGGTGAGGGTGGGCCAGCTCGACAACGGGCTGACATATTACGTTCGCCAGAACGGCTCGCCGGGGGGTCGTGCCGAGTTGAGGCTCCTGGTCGACGCGGGATCGGCCCAGGAGACCGAGGAGCAATCGGGCCTAGCCCATTTCCTCGAGCACATGATGTTCAACGGGACGGAGCGTTTCCCGCGCAACGAGCTGATCTCGGCCCTCGAGGCGTTCGGCCCCCGTTTCG